>NZ_JAYGJO010000009.1:0-170494 GCF_035013185.1 Acerihabitans sp. TG2 | reverse complement strand
ACCTGATACGGTGAAGAAACATCTACTATCGGTGTATGAAAAAGTTGGCGTCAGTGCCTTAAGCCAGTTAATAGAATACTGCCGTTGCCATGGTTATGATAATTATGCACCTAGCCGATTTATGAGTACCCAACCTTATATACCTCTGGTCAATTGAGTAACAGTTAATGTGGAAAAACGATGGGGAGGAATGATATGAATTATTAAATAAGTAATGATTTTGATGTGCATTATAAACTTTTTTATGTTTGAACCCGCGCTTAAGCCTTTTGTTGATGCCTTGTCTGTGAAACGACAACAGGGATTGCCAGCGTTTAACCAGAGCCTGGATCTGGTCGACGATAAGGTGAGTGGCTATCATGGGTAGAATATCATGGCTAAAGAAAAAAATAGTAGATAATGTTCTGGACATGTTGGTGGGGCTACTGGGTGGTGCAGTTTTCTGGTTATCAATGATATGGATCTTCTATTTTGATAACTGGACGGCAAGACTGCTTTCAATTTTTGCTACGGTTGTTTGTATTTATCTTATTGCTAAATTTTTTGATCGGTTTTATCCTAGGTAAATCATCGCCAATATTATTTTATATCATAATAATTTATAAGGATATAATATGTCAACCACGGCTTATATTTTGGTCCGTTTGGAAAACGAAAAATATCCTACGCTAAGGACATAGGTGGCGTGGCGGGTTAACTGCTATTACGTCAATATTGAGTGCCTTCCGACACAATCTCTTCGCCAGTCCGGTACGTTTGTGCTGGTCAGGTCGGTGTACAAACAAGAAGAGAAAGACGAATCTTCCTGGCTGACACTGTACCAGCTTTACATGCATATGGGTCGAACGTGCCACAGGATAGATTTTTAAGGAGGGTCAGGCTTTATGAAAGTTAAGTATATTTTATTTTTTTTGTTCACTATATATTCCACGGCAAGCATGGCCGCATTTTCTGAAGTGGAAAATAGCCAACTCGCAAGTATTAATGGGAAAGTAACGAGTGAAGTAAAATCAGCATTAGATGATTTAAATAAATCAGTTGATGCACAGATAAGCAACAATCCAGAACATAAGTCACTCATTCTTGGTCTTAAGACATCATGGCGGGTAATGATTGATAAAAAGTGTCAATTGGAAACGATAGATTCCAAAGGAACAGATGCAGAAATGGCCGCAGTGGGCAATTGCCTGGTTTCAAACTATCAGGAAGAAATGAAGTATTTCGATGCGATGCTCCCATAAATGGCATTCACGCTGCTTGCGCCACTTGACAAGTAAACTGGGCAGTTCCTACCTCATAGCCCACGGCATAGACGCGCAACTGACCCACACTTTCTGGTACACTTTGCCCGTCGTCTCTGTCACCGTTATTGTGGAAATTTACCATGCGCCTGAACCCCAGCCAGCAAGATGCCGTCGAATTTGTTACCGGACCATGCCTGGTGCTGGCGGGTGCCGGATCGGGTAAAACGCGGGTGATCACCAATAAAATTGCCCATTTGATCCGCCAATGTGGTTACCAGGCGCGGCATATCGCGGCGGTGACATTTACCAACAAGGCGTCGCGGGAAATGCGCGAGCGGGTGGCGCAAACCTTGGGGCGGCAAGAGGCGCGTGGTCTGACTATCGCAACTTTTCATACCCTGGGGCTGGGGATCATCAAGCGAGAATATAAAGCGCTGGGCATGAAGGCCAAATTTTCCCTGTTTGACGAGCACGATCAGCAGGCGTTGCTCAAGGATCTGACGGAGCAGTGGCTGGAAGGTGACAAGGATTTGCTGAAACAATTGGCGTCGGCGATCGGCAATTGGAAAAACGATCTGTGTGATCCTCTCCGGGCGGCAGCACTGGCACGTTCAGAGCAGGAGAAACTTTTTGCTCATTGCTATGAACTGTACGATACCCATTTACGGTCGTGTAATGTGTTGGATTTTGACGATCTGATCCTGCGCCCGACCTTGCTGTTGCAGCGTGATAGCGAAGTCCGCGAGCGTTGGCAACATCGTCTGCGTTATTTGTTAGTGGATGAGTACCAGGATACCAATACCAGTCAGTATGAATTGGTGAAAATGCTGGTGGGCAGTCGCGCCCGTTTTACCGTGGTGGGTGATGACGATCAGTCGATCTATTCCTGGCGCGGCGCGCGTCCGCAAAATCTGGCGTTATTGCAGCAGGATTTCCCGGCATTGCGGGTGATCAAGCTGGAGCAAAACTACCGTTCTACCGAGCGCATTCTAAAAGCTGCCAATATTCTGATTGCCAATAATCCGCATCTGTTTGAGAAACGGCTGTATTCCCACCTGGGTTATGGTGAGGTGCTAAAGGTGATCACCGCCAACAATGAGGATCATGAGGCTGAGCGGGTAGTGGGTGAGCTGATAGCGCATCATTTTATTCGCAAAACCCGTTATCGCGATTACGCGCTGCTGTATCGGGGCAACCATCAGTCTCGGCTGTTTGAAAAAATGTTGATGCAAAATCGGATACCCTACCGGATTTCGGGCGGTACCTCGTTTTTTGCGCGCCCGGAGATCAAGGATTTATTGTGTTATTTACGGGTGCTGACGAATCCGGACGATGACAGCGCCTTTTTGCGGATCGTTAACACACCGAAGCGGGAAATCGGTCCTGCCACGCTGCAGAAACTGGGCGAATGGGCGACCACACGTAATAAGAGCTTGTTTGCCGCCAGTTTTGATGTTGGATTGACTCAAACCCTCTCTGGTCGTGGATTGGAGTCACTGGTGCATTTCACCCAGTGGATGGCGGAGATTGCCCGGCTGGCCGACGGTGATGCCGTGCAGGCGGTGCGCGATTTAATCCACGGTATGGAGTATGAAAGCTGGCTGTACGAGACGTCGCCGAGCCCTAAGGCTGCTGAAATGCGGATGAAAAACGTTAATCAGCTGTTTTCCTGGATGACGGAAATGCTGGTGGGGTCGGATCTGGATGAGCCGATGACGTTGGATCAAGTGGTGACGCGTTTTACGCTGCGCGAGATGATGGAACGGGGCGAAAATGACGAGGAAGTTGATCAGGTGCAATTGATGACGCTTCATGCCTCCAAAGGGCTGGAGTTTCCTTATGTATTCCTGGTCGGTATGGAAGAGGGGCTGTTGCCCCACCAAAGCAGCATTGATGAAAATAATATTGATGAAGAACGGCGCTTGGCCTATGTGGGCATAACGCGGGCACAAAAAGAGCTGACCTTTACCTTATGCCGCGAGCGGCGTCAGTACGGCGAAGTTATCCGGCCGGAGCCGAGTCGTTTTTTGCTCGAGTTGCCGCAAGATGATCTGGCTTGGGAAACTGTGCGTAAAGTGGTGAGCCCCGAAGATCGCATGTCCCGGGGACAGAGTCATTTGGCCAGTATTCGGGCCCAACTGGCGAAAGCGAAGGGCGAGTAAGGGCCGATTCAGTTTACGGTTTCAATTAACAAGGGCCAATGGACATAACTTTGCCACTGGCTTTCTTGTTCCAGATATTCGGCTCGTAACGGATGCACCAGTAACCAGTCTGCAGGTAATAAAACATGCAGTGTGTCATCTAACGCCCGGAGTTTGACCTCGGGAACCGTCTCATCGCGACGCCGGCTGGCAAAAATAATCGCCAGGCGCATTAATCGGCACAGGCGCTGCGCCATGTGCGGCGGTAGGCAGTTTTGCTGACTGAGCTGTTGTACATCAATATGATGACTTTGGTTTTGTAACAGAATAGCAATAAGCTTTTGCTGAGCCGGGGTAAAACCCGGTAAATCAGTATGGCGGATCAGATAGGCTGCATGCTGTGGGGCGTTTTTAATATCAATGCTCAGGCCAATTTCATGGATCATCGTGGCACCCTGTAACAGGGTCAAACATCGTTCGTCGAGTTGCCAGACATCGGCTACCTGTTCAGCAAAGTGTCGAGCCAGGACGGTGACCCGTAGCGCCTGTTCGATGTCGAGCAAATAACGGCGCTGTAAATTCTGCAGGGTGCGTTCACATACGTCCTCGCATACCGGTAAATCCAGCATACCGTACATGATGCCCTCACGCAGTGCGCCGCCTGCCAGCGTCATGGTCTTGATGTCCAATTCGTGGAACACCGCCAGTAAAATTGACAGCCCACTGGGAAATACCAGCGCCCGATCCAGGGTGAGTCCCTCGATTTCCAGTTCTTCAAGCTTACCGCATTGAATTGCCCGCTGCTTAAGCTGCAGCAGTTTGCTCAAGGTGATCTGCTCATCCATGCCCTGGGCAACCATGATCTCTTGCAGCGCTTGCACCGTACCTGAAGCGCCCACGCACACCTTCCATCCATAGGCCTGAAGCCTGGATACCACTGGGCGGATCATCTCTCGCGCGGCCTGTTCGGCCTGCTCGAAGTTTTCCTTGGTCAGGCTGCGATCCTTGAACCAGCGATCGAGCCAGGTGACACAACCCATCTCCAGGCTGAACAGTTCCAGAGCATTGGCCCCACGACCGACCACCAATTCGGTGCTGCCGCCGCCAATATCCACCACCAGACGCTCATCGGATCCGCCAGTGGTATGCGCCACGCCTTGATAAATGAGCCTGGCTTCCTCTTCGCCGCTGATAACCTGTACCGGGCATCCAAGGATCTCCCTCGCGGTGAGCAGGAACACGTCGGCGTTGGTGGCAATGCGCAGCGTGGCGGTGGCGACGACACGGATATGTTGCGGTGGAATATCCTGTAAATGCTCAGCGAACAGCCGAAGACATTGCCAGCCACGCTGCATCGCTTCAGGCGTCAACTGGTTGTCAGCGGTCAGCCCCGCAGCCAGGCGAACTTTACGCTTGATTCGCGTCAGGGTTTGGCTGGTATCTGCAACCTCACGCGCCACTAACATATGGAAGCTGTTGGAGCCTAAATCAATGGCGGCATAAAGTGAGGCGCAACTTTGCATATCGATTAGCTCGGACGTTTACGGTTATGACGTGGCGCAGCGCCCGTACTGCCAGCACCGCCCCGACGGGATGCCGAATGCCGACGCGGGCCACTGCCCGGACGGGCACGGGTGAGCCGTTTCGGCGCGGGCAGATCGGTAAGCAACGCGTCGCTATTATACTTACTTACAGGAATTTGATGGCCAATATAGCTTTCAATCGCGGTAAGGTTCAATGCATATTCTTCACAGGCCAAGCTGATGGAACTGCCGCTTTCGCCGGCGCGTCCGGTGCGACCGATACGGTGTACATAATCTTCACAGTCATCGGGCAAATCGTAGTTGAAGACATGGGTCACCAACGGGATATGCAGACCGCGGGCAGCAACATCGGTTGCGACCAGGATGTCCAGCGTGCCTTGGGTAAAATCTTCCAGGATGCGTAGGCGCCTTTTCTGGGAAACGTCACCGGTCAGCAGCCCGACGCGATGTCCGTCTGCCGCCAGATGGCCCCAGATATCCTCACACCGGTGCTTGGTATTCGCGAAAATGATGCTGCGATCCGGCCATTCTTCCTCAATCAAGGTTTGCAGCAGGCGCATTTTTTCTTCATTGGAAGGATAAAACAGCTCTTCCTGGATGCGATAGCCGGTTTTTTGCAATGGCTCGACTTCTACATACTCAGCGTTGTTCATATGCTCAAACGCCAGTTCCCGGACCCGATAAGATAACGTGGCGGAGAACAGCATATTCAAACGTAGTTCAACGGCGGGCATACGCCGGAATAGCCAGCGAATATCTTTGATGAAACCGAGGTCAAACATACGGTCGGCTTCGTCCAGCACGACGACCTGAATCGCGCCCATATTGATATAATTCTGTTTGGCATAATCGATCAAACGACCGGTGGTACCCACCAGAATATCTACGCCTGATTCCAATACTTTCAATTGCTTGTCGTAGCCATCTCCACCGTAGGCCAGGCCCATTTTCAGGCCGGTTGCCTGGGCTAATGGTTCAGCGTCGGAGTGGATCTGCACGGCCAATTCACGGGTGGGCGCCATGATCAGTGCACGTGGCTGATTGATTTGGCGCTGCTCGTTGGCAGGCTGGATAAGTAAATGATTAAACGTGGCAGCAAGGAATGCCAGCGTCTTTCCGGTACCGGTTTGCGCCTGTCCCGCGACATCTTTCCCAGCGAGTGTGATGGGTAATGTCAGCGCCTGAATAGGCGTGCAGTTATTAAATCCTTGTTTTTCAAGAGATTCAACAATCAGCGGATGCAGGGCGAAGTCGGAAAACTTCTTTTCGGTTAAGTGTGTTTTGCTCATAGTGTGGTAGAATAACAGTTAACTATTGCATTACGAAAGCGTATCCAGTGAAATAAAGTCAACTGGGCGATGGTTAACCTTAAACCAGTCGGGTAAAGATAATCCTGTGGAGTAGAACATGAGCGATAAAATTATTCACGTAAGCGACGACAGCTTCGAAAAGGACGTGTTGCAAGCCAAGGGATTGTTCCTGGTTGATTTCTGGGCGGAGTGGTGTGGTCCGTGTAAAATGATTGCACCGATCCTGACTGAAATCGCTGATGAATTCGAAGGTAAACTGACTATCGCCAAGCTTAACATTGATGAAAACCCGGCCACCGCGCCTAAATATGGTATTCGCGGCATCCCAACCCTGCTGTTGTTCAAAGACGGCGAAGTGGTTGCGACCAAGGTTGGCGCACTGTCCAGAAGTCAGCTGAAAGAGTTCCTCAATAAGAATTTGTAATCATCAAAACGGGTTATCCCTGCTGGGCTCTGGCGGTTCGGTATTTTTTCTCGTATTGACCGCTAGACGCCCGCCAAGAACCATGCTAAGTTTAGATCCACTGCATTTAGATCTTACCTGTAGTTTGAATCTGAGCTTTGCTCTTTGCCCGAGTCCCGTTGCAGAAAAGAACTAACGTGATCAAGCAAAGTGTTCAGGCAATCTGGATTTGAATTGATCCGTTTTTAGGCGCTCTCAATCTTCAGTCTTCTTGTATTCATTTTGCATGATTAGCTGTTCATCATCATCAGCCCAAACGGGATGTACTGGGATTAAATGCCGTTAGACAGGCACGATTATACGCTGCCATACCCATTCACAAAAATAGTTCGAGATTTACCCCGAGTTTAAGAACCCACCATTATGAACCTTACCGAATTAAAAAATACGCCGGTTTCTGAGCTAGTTACTCTCGGCGAAAGTATGGGGCTGGAAAATCTGGCCCGTATGCGCAAGCAGGATATTATCTTCGCCATTTTAAAGCAGCATGCCAAAAGTGGTGAGGATATCTTTGGCGATGGCGTGTTGGAAATTTTACAGGATGGATTCGGTTTTCTCCGCTCTGGGGACAGTTCGTACCTCGCCGGTCCCGATGATATTTATGTTTCCCCCAGCCAAATCCGTCGTTTCAATCTCCGCACCGGGGATACCATCGCCGGTAAGATCCGTCCGCCTAAAGAAGGTGAACGCTACTTTGCGCTATTGAAAGTTAACGAAGTTAACTATGACAAGCCTGAGAATGCCCGTAACAAAATTCTGTTTGAAAACTTAACCCCGCTGCATGCCAACTCTCGGTTGCGTATGGAACGTGGTAATGGTTCGACGGAAGATTTGACCGCACGGGTATTGGATCTGGCCGCCCCCATCGGCCGCGGCCAGCGCGGCTTGATCGTGGCGCCGCCGAAGGCTGGTAAGACCATGCTGCTGCAAAATATCGCGCAGAGCATCGCCTATAATCATCCCGACTGCGTTTTGATGGTGTTGCTGATCGATGAACGCCCTGAAGAAGTGACCGAAATGCAGCGCCTGGTAAAAGGCGAAGTGATCGCGTCCACCTTCGATGAGCCGGCATCTAGGCATGTGCAGGTTGCCGAAATGGTGATCGAGAAAGCAAAACGGCTGGTCGAACATAAAAAAGATGTGATCATCTTGTTGGACTCCATTACCCGTTTGGCCCGTGCTTACAACACCGTGGTTCCGGCTTCCGGTAAAGTATTGACCGGTGGTGTGGACGCCAATGCCCTCCATCGTCCGAAACGTTTCTTCGGCGCGGCACGTAATATGGAAGAGGGCGGCAGCCTGACCATTATCGCCACTGCGTTAGTTGACACCGGTTCAAAGATGGATGAGGTTATTTACGAGGAATTCAAAGGTACCGGCAATATGGAACTGCACCTCTCGCGTAAAATCGCTGAGAAACGCGTATTCCCGGCTATTGACTACAATCGCTCAGGTACCCGTAAGGAAGAGTTGCTGACCACCCAGGAAGAACTGCAGAAAATGTGGATCCTGCGTAAGATCATCCATCCGATGGGTGAAACCGACGCGATGGAATTCTTGATGAACAAATTGGCAATGACTAAAACTAACGACGAGTTTTTCGATATGATGAAACGCTCTTAATCGACAAAAACTCGGGTAACGCCACGTCAAGACGTGGCGTTTTTTGTTTCTGATGCTACGATAGTCAGATATTCTTGGCTTTGCCTTGGAAATAGAGGATTGGCCGAAAACAGTCTTTTTGCTTCAATTCACCTGACGGAGATTCGGGTGGTCCGAACCGGTGACAAAGCCAGTATTTTCAGTGTCACGAAATCCAGTGACGATTGATGCGGAAAGTGAGATGCGTTTACGACTTTAACGCGTCAAACAGCCTGATGGATGCAGAGAACTTTCTATTGTGAACTTACTCAATATGAGTACTGATTTTATTGCCATTTTTTTATTTTCGATGGTCTTTTTGTTCCTCTCCCGAAAAGTTGCCAAGAAAATAGGCTTGGTGGATAAACCCAATTATCGTAAACGTCACCAAGGTCAGATTCCGTTGGTGGGCGGTATCTCCATCTACGCGGGGATCTGCTTCACCTTCGTTTACACCGATCACTTTGTGCCCCATATCGGGCTGTATTTGCTGTGCTCCGGGATCCTGGTGCTGACGGGGGCGTTGGACGATCGCTTCGATATCAGCGTTAAGTTGCGGGCCGGGATCCAAGCCCTGGTCGCTATTGCGATGATGTATTTCGGTGGTTTGTACATCAACAGCCTGGGCTTTATATTTGGTCCTTGGGAAATGGTACTCGGTCCGTTTGGTTATCCGATAACCCTGTTTGCTGTCTGGGCGGCAATCAATGCGTTTAACATGGTTGACGGCATTGATGGCTTACTGGGCGGTTTATCCTGCGTTTCTCTAGGCGCCATGGGCATATTGATGTGTCTGGATCACAACCCCAGCCTGGGTTTGTGGTGTTTTGCCATGATTGCCGCCATTTTGCCCTACATTCTGCTTAATCTTGGCCTGTTTGGCCGGCACTATAAAGTGTTCATGGGTGATGCTGGCAGCACCATGATCGGCTTTAGCATTATCTGGATTATCCTGCAAAGTACCCAAGGCAATGGTCATCCGATGAACCCGGTTACCGGTTTGTGGATCATCGCTATCCCTTTGATGGATATGATTGCCATCATGTACCGCCGTATGCGTAAAGGCATGAGCCCCTTCTCTCCCGACCGTCAACACATCCATCATCTGATCATGCGCGCTGGCTTTAGTCCTCGACAAGCCTTTGTTATTATTACTGTTACCGCTGCCTTGCTGGCGGCATTCGGCGTAGCGGGCGAGCGATGGTTTGTTTGGCCTGATTCGGTAATGCTGGCGTTGTTCATCGTGGTGTTCTTACTCTACGGCTACGTTCTTAAATGTGCCTGGCGGGTAGCGCGGTTTGTGAAACGAACCAAGCGGCGGTTCGGCAATAAAAATTTACCCATTCACCGTAACGCGGGGCACAAATGACGGCAGATTCCCAACCATCCGGGCTGGATAATGAGCTCGATCTCAAGGGGCTTTTGGGCGCTTTTTGGCGGGGTAAGCTGTGGATCATCGGCATGGCGCTGTTTTTTGCCCTGATTGCGCTGGCCTATTCCTTTGTGGTTAAGCAAGAGTGGACCGCCACGGCGATCACCGATAAGCCCACGGTAAATCTACTGGGCAGCTACTTTTCGCAACAGCAGTTCCTGCATAACCTGGATATAAAAAATACCGCGTTGCCCACTTCGGATATGCCGTCCATTGGGGATGAGGCCTATCAGGAATTTATTCGCCAACTGGCCGCTTATGACACGCGGCGGGAGTTTTGGCAAACCAGCGAATACTACATCTCGCGCAAAGAAGGTGATGCTCATGCCGATGCGGTGCTGCTAGAGGAACTGATCGCCGACATCAAGTTCAGCTCACGCGATGATGCCAAAAAACTGCCGGATCAGATCCAGTTGGTGGCTGAAACGGCGCAGGACGCCAACCAACTGTTGCGTAGCTATGTGGTGTTCGCCAATCAGCGTGCGGACAACAATCTGAATGAAGATATAACCGGCGCTTGGGCCGCGCGCACCATTTCCCTGAAAGCTCAGGTCAAACGCCAAATGGCGGTGGCCAATGCGGTTTATCAACGTGATCAAAACGCGCTACGGCAGGCGATGGATATTGCCAAGCAGCGGGGCATCAGCCATAGTCAAACTAACCTGCCGGCGGAGCAATTGCCCTCGTCAGGATTATTTTTGCTTGGTGAGCCGTTGTTACAGGCACGGCTGGCGGCATTAGAGGCCGCGGGCCCTGATTTTGATGTGGAGTACGAGCAGAATCGGGCTATGTTGGCCACGCTGAATGTGGGGCCAAGTTTACAACACAGTTTCCAGACTTACCGTTATTTAAGAACACCCGAAGCGCCAGTAAAACGCGACAAGCCTCGCCGGGTATTTCTGCTTATTTTATGGGGTGCCATGGGGGGATTGGTGGGAGCCGGTATTGCGTTGGCCCGGCGCAGATGACACCGTTTAACAGTAGCACCATTCGGATGGATATGCCGTTCGCTATGCAGCAGAACGTAAATCAGCCAAGCCTTTGGCTTACTTGAGACGGAAGGGAATTGCTGTGAAAGTGTTGATCGTTTTCGGCACCAGGCCGGAAGCCATAAAAATGGCACCGCTCATACTGGCTCTTGGCCAAGATCCTGCATTTGAAACCCGGATTTGCGTCACGGCGCAACATCGGGAAATGCTAGATCAGGTTTTGCGGTTATTCGACATCGTGCCCGATTACGATTTGAACATCATGCGCCCTGATCAAGGACTGACGGAAATCACCAGCCGGATTCTTATCGGTATGAAACCGGTATTGGCGTCGTTTTGTCCCGATGTGGTGCTGGTTCATGGCGATACCACCACGACCCTATCCGCCAGCCTGGCGGCATTCTATCAGCAGATCCCGGTAGGGCATGTTGAAGCAGGATTACGCACGGGTAATCTGTACTCCCCTTGGCCTGAAGAAGCCAATCGAAAACTCACGGGTCATCTGGCGATGTATCATTTTGCGCCTACCGAAAATGCGCGCCAGAACCTGCTGCGCGAAGGTTTGGCACCAGAGCGGATTTTTGTGACCGGCAATAGCGTCATTGATGCGTTATTTTGGGTACGCGATCGCGTGTTGAACAACGCAAAGTTGCGCGGCTCGCTTGAACAACGCTACGATTACCTTGATGCACAAAAAAAGATGATTCTTGTCACTGGCCATCGGCGGGAGAGTTTTGGTGACGGGTTTGAACGTATCTGCAGCGCCTTGGCGAATATTGCCCGCCAGCATCCCGATGTGCAGGTGGTTTATCCGGTTCATCTTAATCCCAACGTCAGTGAACCGGTTAACCGCATCTTACGCGGTATCCCCAATATCAAGCTTATCGATCCGCAAGATTACCTGCCGTTTGTCTATCTTATGCATCGAGCCTTTCTGATTCTCACTGACTCCGGTGGTATTCAGGAGGAAGCCCCTTCGCTAGGAAAACCGGTGCTGGTGATGCGTGATACCACCGAACGTCCGGAGGCGGTGGCGACGGGGGCCGTGTTGCTGGTAGGTACCGATCCGAAAACCATTCAAGCAGCGGTATCCAGGTTACTGACCGATACCGATGAATACCAGGCTATGAGTCAGGCACAAAACCCTTATGGCGACGGCCAGGCATGTCAAAGAATTATCGAAGCCTTAAAAAATAATCAGGTGAAAGTATGAGTTTCGACACAATCTCCGTTATCGGATTGGGCTACATCGGTCTGCCAACCGCGGCGGCGTTTGCTTCGCGTCACAAGCAGGTGGTGGGTGTAGATGTGAACCAACAGGCGGTGAATACCATCAACCGTGGCCACATTCATATTGTCGAACCGGATTTGGATGAGGTGGTCAAGCGGGCGGTTGATGAGGGTTATCTGTGCGCCGTGAGTGAACCGGTGGCCGCCGATGCTTTTCTGATAGCAGTACCCACACCCTTCTGCAAGGAGCATGAACCCGATTTGACCTATGTGCGGGCCGCCGCACTTTCGCTGGCACCGGTATTAAAAAAAGGTGATTTAGTCATTCTGGAGTCGACCTCTCCGGTGGGGACCACTGAACAGATGGCGCAGTGGTTGGCCAGTGCACGCCAGGATCTCAGTTTTCCGCAGACGGCGGGGGAACACGCCGATATCAATATTGCCTACTGCCCAGAGCGCGTATTGCCGGGCAAGGTGATGATGGAATTGATTAACAACGATCGGATTATCGGCGGCATGACCGCTCGGTGTTCCGCTCGCGCCAGTGAGCTTTACCGTATCTTCCTCAAAGGGGAGTGTGTGGTCACTAATGCCCGTACTGCGGAGATGTGCAAACTGACGGAAAACAGTTTTCGCGATGTGAATATTGCCTTCGCTAACGAACTGTCGGTGATTTGTGCCGATCAAGGTATTAATGTTTGGGAGCTGATTCGTTTGGCCAACCGACATCCCCGGGTCAATATTCTGCAGCCTGGACCGGGGGTGGGTGGACACTGTATCGCCGTAGACCCGTGGTTTATCGTCGCGCAAAACCCCCAACATGCACGGTTGATTCATACCGCCCGGTTGGTCAACGATGCTAAACCCGAATGGGTCATGGATCGGGTTAAAGCGGTGGTGGCGGATTGCCTGGTAACGAGTGGCAAACGTGCCAGCGAGGTGATCATCGCCTGTTTCGGTTTGGCGTTTAAACCGGACATCGATGACCTGCGGGAGAGTCCGGCGGTTTCCATCACTCGGCGGATTGCCCAATGGCATCCAGGAGAAACGCAGGTTGTCGAGCCTTACGTGGACCAGTTGCCCCCATCACTGGCGGGGCTCGCTACGTTAACCGGACTTGATAGCGCATTGCAGTGCGCCGATGTGCTGGTCATGTTGGTGGATCACAGTCCCTTCAAGGCACGCCAACCCAGTACGGTTACCCAGCGCTGGATCGTCGACACCAAAGGGGTGTGGCGCTAGGCTTGCCGTCGCCGCTTAACACCATGCCGGTATCGATTTTTACCGGCATTGGCCAACATTTGCGAGGTGGATATCATGTCCTTGCGTGCCAACGTTGAACCGCTGGGCTGGGAAAGTGAGTTTTTTGGCATTGCCAGCGCTAAGTTGTGCTTCGAACCCACGGCAAAATCATTAACCAGCGCTGATTTCATCGCCTACCACGTGGTTCAGGCTAAAGTGCCGGCCGATGCGGCGCCGGTCATGGATGCGCTTACGGTGTTGGGTTTTCGCTTGGCGGAGGGGGAGATTGATTGCAGTTGCTCCGTGGCACATGTCGAGAGTCACGCCGCTGATCTATTATCCTTGCCTGCAGTGAACCGTGATGATGCGCCTCGGGTGGCTGGCATGGGGGATGTCGCCGCACTAAGGCAACTGGCATCGTCGGCGTTTACCCTCAGCCGGTTTCGTGAACCTTGGTATCCTGAGGCGGATTGCCGGCGTTTTTACGCCTTGTGGGCGGAAAAGGCGGTTCAGGGCACCTTTGATGATGTCTGTCTGGTCATTGGCCCGGTGGGTGCTATTCAGGGGATGGTGACACTGCGTACCAGTGACCTGGACCAGGCGCGGATCGGACTGCTGGCGGTGCAGCCAGGCTTGGCCGGGCGTGGTGTGGGGCGGGCATTGTTTTACGCCGCGCACCGCTGGTGTCTAGAGAATAACAAAACGCGCCTGCGGGTTGCCACTCAGATTGGCAACATAGCCGCATTAAGGCTTTATATTGCGTGCGGTGCCACTATTGACAGCACTGCCTATTGGTTTTACAGGTGAATATATGATTCCTTTTAACGCGCCACCGGTAGTGGGTACCGAACTGGATTTTATGCGCTCAGCGCTCGGTAGCGGCAAACTGTGCGGTGATGGCGATTTTACCCGGCGCTGCCAGAGCTGGTTAGAGCAGCGTTTCGGCAGCCCGCGGGCACTGCTGACCCCGTCGGGTACCGCGTCGCTTGAGATGGCAGCGATCCTGCTGGATATCAAGCCTGGCGATGAAGTCATCATGCCGAGCTATACCTTTGTTTCCACCGCCAATGCGTTTGTGCTGCGCGGCGCGATCATTGTATTTGTGGATATCCGTCCCGACACCATGAATATGGACGAGCAACTGATCGAAGCGGCGATCACGGATAAAACCCGGGCGATCGTGCCGGTTCATTACGCTGGCATTGCCTGCGAGATGGATACCATTATGGCTCTGGCGCAGCGCTATGGCTTAGCGGTGATTGAAGACGCCGCCCAGGGTGTGATGGCGCAATACCGTGGTAAACCGCTAGGCACCATCGGACATATCGGCTGCTATAGTTTTCATGAAACCAAAAATTACACCGCCGGCGGCGAAGGTGGCGCCACCATGATCAACGATCCTGCCCTGATTGACCGCGCGGAAATCATTCGTGAAAAAGGCACCAATCGCAGTCAGTTTTTTCGTGGCCAGGCGGATAAGTATACCTGGCGCGACATTGGCTCCAGCTACCTGATGGCCGATTTACAGGCCGCTTATCTGTGGGGACAACTGGAGGCTGCCGAGGCTATCAACCGACGCCGGCTTAGCCTGTGGGGCCGCTATCGCGAGCAGTTGCAACCGTTGGCTGACGCGGGCCGTATCGAGCTGCCGACGGTGGCCGAAGGCTGTGTACAAAATGGTCATATGTTTTATCTCAAACTACGGGATTTTACTGAACGCTCGGCGTTTATCACGCATATGAAAGCAGCGGATATTCTGACGGTATTCCACTATATTCCACTGCATGATAGCCCGGCAGGATTGCGCTTTGGCCGTTTTAACGGCGAGGATCGGTTTACCACTCGGGAAAGCGAGCGCTTGGTGCGGTTGCCTTTGTTCTATAATTTATCCGACGCGCAGCAATATCAGGTGATTGACGCCATTAACCGGTTTTTCAGCCGCAGTTCCGACTGATATGTCGCTGGCAAGGGCAACGCTTTGGACCGCCGGTTCAACGCTGGTAAAGATCGGCGTCGGACTGCTGCTGGTGAAATTGATCGCGGTGGTGTTTGGACCGGCTGGTGTGGGTCAGGCGGGTAATTTCCGTCAGTTGGTGACTGTGCTTGGGGTGTTATCGGGTGCGGGAATTTTCAACGGCATCACCAAGTATGTTGCGCAGTATCAAGGGCAACAGGCGCGACTGCGTGCCGTGTTGGGCACCGGTTCCGCTATGGCGTTGGGGTTTTCTCTCCTGCTGGCGATAGTCTTTCTGTTGGCGGCCGGACCTATCAGCCAGGTACTGTTTGGTCATGATGGCTATCGCAACGTCGTGCGGGCGGTGGCGTTTATCCAATTGGGCATTGCCTGCGCCAATCTGATGCTGTCCATCCTCAAGGGGTTTCGCGATGCGGCGGGCAACGCGCTGGCCGTGAGCCTTGGCAGCGTCTTGGGCGCCGGCGTATTTTTTCTTTGTTACCGATGGGGGGGGTACGCTGGTGCGCTGGTGGGCCTAGCCGTGGTTCCGGCCATTACGGTCATTCCGGCAACGCTTATCCTCCTGCGGCGTCGGCAAGTGCGCCTGGGTGATTTTCGGCCGGCCTGGGATCGGGTGATGGCCACCCAGCTCGGAAAATTCACCCTGATGGCACTGATGACCTCGTTCACCCTGCCTGTCGCCTATATCATGATGCGAAATCTATTGGCGCAACGATTCAGCTGGAACGAAGTCGGCATGTGGCAAGGGGTGAGCAGTATCTCCGACGCCTATTTGCAGTTTATTACCGCCTCATTTACCGTTTATCTGTTGCCCACCCTGTCGCGGTTGACGAACAAGCACGCACTGAGTCAGGAAATTGGCCGCGCGTTGCTGTTTGTGCTGCCGGCCGTCACCACGGTAAGTGTGGTGTTGTGGTTACTCAGGGATGTGGCCATCCGTTTGCTGTTTTCCACCGCGTTTGAGCCGATGCGTGATTTGTTCGCCTGGCAGTTGGTAGGGGATGTATTGAAAGTGGGTGCTTACGTTTTTGGCTATCTGGTGATTGCCAAAGCGTCGCTGCGCTTTTATCTGTTAACGGAAATCAGCCAGTTTTTGCTACTGACCGGGTTTTCCCATTGGTTGATCCCGCTTCATGGCGCGCTTGGCGCGACCCAGGCGTATATGGCAACCTATGTAACCTATTTTGTGCTTTGCGGTGGCGTGTTTATTCTTTATTGCAGGAAAAAATGACCCAATTAATTCATGTACTCGGCTCGGACATACCTCACCATAATCTGACGGTGCTGCGTTTTTTTAATGACCAGCTGGCCGCAGACCTTCCTGCCCAAGTGGTTGGTCAGTTTATGTTGGTAAGTGCTGACCCTGCCTCATTCCCTCATTTTGCGCACCTCACCATCGATACCTTTGCCGATAAGCGTAGCTTGGCCAGGGCGGTTATTGCGCGGGCTGCGGGCGAGCCGAGCGCACAGTTTTTTTTGCACGGACAGTTTAATCCGGGACTCTGGATAGCCCTGTTAATGGGTAAAATTGCCCCTGCCCGGGTGAGTTGGCATATCTGGGGCGCCGATCTTTATGAAGCGTCCCGCAACTGGCGGCATAGGCTGTTTTACCTGCTGCGTCGTCGGGCGCAAGGCCGTATCGGGCACGTATTCGCTACTCTGGGCGATCTCGACATCTATCGTCGACGTCATCCTGAGGTGCCCGTTTCGCCGTTGTATTTTCCGACCCGCATGGACCCGGATCTGTGTTTTGCACGGCCGGTGTCGGCGGCGGGTGGCACCTTTACCGTGCTGATCGGCAATTCCGGGGATACCACTAATCGCCATATAGAGGCACTGCAAGCCATTCACCGGCAATTTGGCGCAGAGGTGCAGGTGATTGTGCCCTTAGGGTATCCTGCCCACAATGCGGACTATATTGCTCGGGTGCGTGCCGCGGGCGAACGCTATTTTGCCCCTGAACGCCTGGAGCTGTTAACCGAACCGGTGGCGTTTGAGGATTACCTGGCGATACTGCGCCGGTGCGATCTGGGCTATTTTCTGTTTAACCGCCAGCAAGGGATTGGCACGCTCTGCTTGTTGATTCAGTTCGGCATTCCTTTTGTGCTGAGCCGGCAGAATCCTTTCTGGCAGGATTTAGCTGGACAGCAGTTACCGGTATTGTTTGATGGCGATGAGCTGGATCGGGCGGTGGTGGCCGAGGCGCGCAGACAACTGGCCGGCGTGGATAAAAAACAGATTGCCTTCTTTTACCCCAATTATCTGGTGGGATGGCGGCGGGCGCTGGCTGTGGCTGCGGGAACCGCCTTATGACTCTGGCCCAGTTCGGCGCAATGGTCGTGGTATACCTGCTGTCACTGCTTTTGGTGCTGACCCTGACCTATCGGGAACTGCGGCGAACGAAATTCAGTTTCAACGTATTGTTTTCACTGTTGTATTTATTAACTTTTTATTTCGGTTTTCCCTTGACCTGTGTGTTGGTATTCCGTTTCGACGTCGAGGTTGTGCCGGTTGAATTCTTGATGGAGGCGCTGTTGGCCGCCACCGCATTTTACGCCATCTACTACGTCAGCTATAAACTTCGCTGGTTTGCCCAGGCGAGGCCGTCACGCCAGCCTATACTTAACGTAAACCGGGTAGAGACCAATCTGACTTGGATACTGCTGGCATTAACCGCTATTGGCACGGTAGGCATTTTCTTTTTGCACAATGGTTTTTTACTTTTCCGTCTACAGTCTTACAGCCAGATTTTTTCCAAAGACGTCTCGGACGTCGCCCTTAAGCGTTTTTTCTATTTTTTTATTCCGGCTATGCTGATTATTTATTTCCTTAATCCTACCCGGCGCAGTTGGTTATTGTTCCTATGCACTACCGTGGTTTTTGGCATTTTCACCTATATGGTGGTGGGTGGAACGCGGGCCAATATTATCATCGCGTTTGCCCTGTTTTTGTTTATCGGTATTCAACGCGGCTGGGTGAGCTTGTGGATGCTTGTCGGTGCGGGTTTGGTGGCCGTGGCGGGCATGTTCTGGCTGGCGTTAAAGCGCTACGGCCTGGACGTCAGCGGTGAGGAGGCGTTTTACACCTTTTTGTATCTCACTCGCGATACGTTTTCACCTTGGGAAAACCTGGCGCTATTATTACAACACTACGATAAAATCGATTTTCAGGGTTTGGCGCCGATAGTGCGCGATTTTTATGTGTTTATCCCTGCCTGGGTGTGGCCTGACCGGCCTCATCTGGTACTCAATACGGCTAATTATTTCACTTGGTCAGTGCTGGATAACCATTCCGGCCTGGCGATTTCGCCCACCTTAATCGGTTCACTGGTGGTCATGGGCGGCGTGACGTTTATCCCGCTGGGGGCGGTGGTGGTAGGGTTGATCCTCAAAGGGTTCGATACGCTGTATGAGCAGGGCAAAAGGGCGACAAATCGCTATCGCTCTGCGGTGCTACAGGCGTTTTGTTTTGGCGCCATCTTTAATCTCATTGTATTGGCCCGCGAAGGGGTAGATGCATTTGTTTCGCGGGTGGTGTTTTTCGGCCTGGTATTTGGCCTTTGCCTGTTGTTGGCCAAATTGCTGTATTTAATCTTCGACCGCGTGGGTTTGATCCGGCCCCGCCGCCCGCCTGAGTCGACAGGGGTGTTGTAAGTTGCCTTGGCCTCTGAAAGGATAATAAATGGATAACGTAGACGCAATTCCACACTATAGTATTCGCGGCTTGGCTATTTGGGGTTTTCTCGACCAACGGCAGTTTGTCGATTACCTGTTTGGCGGTTCGAGTATTAAAACCGGCTGTCTGGTGGCGATTAATGCGGAGAAAGTTCTCACCGCAGAGCGGGACGCCCTGCTGGCGAGCATGCTCAATGCCGCTGAATATAAATATGCCGACGGCATCAGCATTGTGCGTTCTATTCGCCGCAAATATCCTAGTGCCGCGATTTCACGTATCGCCGGTGCGGATTTATGGGAAGGGATCATGGCGCGCGCCGGCCAGGAAGGGACGCCGGTGTTTTTAATTGGCGGTAGGTCGGTTATCCTGGAGCAGACCGCGGCGCTGCTGCGCGCGAAATGGAATGTCAACCTGGTTGGACTGCAGGACGGTTTTTTTAGCCCGGCGGATCAGGATGCGGTGTTTTCCAGAATCAGATCGAGCGGTGCGGCTATCGTGACCGTGGGTATGGGATCGCCCAAACAGGAAAAATTCATGTTTGATTGCCGTGCCAGCTATCCTGATGCGCTTTATATGGGCATAGGCGGCACCTACGACGTTTTTACTGGCCAAGTGAAACGAGCGCCTAAGGTGTGGCAGCGCATGGGCCTGGAGTGGTTATACCGCCTATGTAGCCAACCCAGCCGCCTGCGTCGTCAACTTAAGTTGCTACGTTTTGTCGGTTATTACCTTAGCGGCCGTTTATAGTGGCAAAAGAGAAACCCGATGAGCTTACTCAGTCAAGTGCTGCGAGTGAGCGAACGCAGACAACACACCTGCAGCTTGAAAGATGACGGGGATAGGGGAAAATAACGCGGTGGAAGGGTTAGACAGCGGAAAAAACGCGCTAAGCGCGCAGGAAATGAGCAAAGGGTCATCAAACCCATCAAAAGTATGAAAAAGCACTAGACAGTGAGGCCGCGATTCCGTACTATCCCCACCCGCAACGGCGCTAAGCGCCCGTAGCTCAGCTGGATAGAGCGCTGCCCTCCGGAGGCAGAGGTCTCAGGTTCGAATCCTGTCGGGCGCACCATTAAGTTTGTGCGCAAGTGCCGTGGCAAAAGCGTGTTAGTATGCGTATTAACATGTTGGCCGCGTTGCGGTAAGTAGTACCAGTAGTGGTGATTGTAGCTCAGTTGGTAGAGCCCTGGATTGTGATTCCAGTTGTCGTGGGTTCGAGCCCCATCAGTCACCCCAATATTTAGTGGCGATGCGAAGGTGGCGGAATTGGTAGACGCGCTAGCTTCAGGTGTTAGTGTCTTAACGGACGTGAGGGTTCAAGTCCCTCTCTTCGCACCACAACCACATGTGTAAAAGTAGTCAGGTTACAAAAGCGCGGCATCACAAGGCTGTGTATTAAAGAGTGAAGCAGTAAACGGCGAGTAGCGCAGCTTGGTAGCGCAACTGGTTTGGGACCAGTGGGTCGGAGGTTCGAATCCTCTCTCGCCGACCACATTCCCCAATGGTTTTGTCCATTGATGTTCGGACAGGATCAGTAAAATAAAAAAAGCAGCACGTTATCATGACGTGCTGCTTTTTTTATTGTCCACAGTCCCTCCTTTTATACTTATCGTATAGGGTTTACGTATTCCTCTACCATAGGTAATATATACGCTACAACTCAACCACGAACGCAGCGATTAAGTTCACTGGCCGTTGGGGTGAAGAAACCGGCCAGCGAGCCGGTTTTTTCGTATCTGGAGGGAAGTCAATGTGCGCACCGCTTATTTTATTGGCGGATACAATCTCTGTTGAGTACTATTGATTTTATTTAAGCCAACATGGATAGAGTGCAGTCGTGTAACTGGTCTATTGTTAAAAACGTAAATTATATCCTTCTGCTTAGTCATGGTAGAATATTGTTAGCCTTGGATTATATCGCGTGGTGAATTATGGAATTTAATATAGGTACTCCATTATCATATGTATTGTTAGCTTTGTTTTTCGATATTACGAAAGCCGGAACAACAAATAAAGCATTTTATTTATTAATATTTGGTCCATTTTTGTCAAATATCTATATTTATTTGTGGGAAAGAGGCTTCACTTTGAATAATATTACTCAGGATGAGGTGATTAGTTTTTTTCACTCCTCTTTTATTACCATGTTCAGTGCAATAATTATATTCTTCATTTATCGTTTTATTAAAAAAATGAATTAATCTATGTTTAGCTGTAACAGCGGCCATAATATTGGCCAACTGCCGATGGGACCCTCCTGGACACAACGTCGATAACCAATGATGCGAAAAGTCATATCCAGGGTAGGCTATTTTTACATTCAGCCTACCTTGTTAGGCCGAATGAAGACATTAACCCGCTTTTTATTAAGATTGCATGGTAAGTGCAGTGTGATTTAACCTATTTTTTGGGGCTTTTTTGTGTTTTTATCATGTAAGGTCAGTAATCAAGGTTAGTAATAATGATGATCTCAATTAGGGACGACGTATCTTCTACAAGACATAATGGTGCTTGTTTTCAAATGTCATTATTTTTATCCAACTCGACTGTTCCCAATGATTTGGCTGCTTCTTATAATATTCATCTTATAAATTAATCGTTTTTTTATTAGAATGCTTTTTTTTAAAAAAAACATGAATATGGCGCAGTTGTGTAACAGATCTATTGATAAAAACGTCAATTACATTTTCTTGGTCAATCATGATAGAATATTGTTAGTCTTGGATTATATGCGTGGTGAATCATGGAATTTAATATTTTTACTCCTATAACATATGTACTAACATTTTTATTTATAGCATTAATAATAAAAAAATCAACTAAGCAAGCATACTATACAATATTATTAGGTCCATTTCTTTCCAATATTTATGTTTATCTCTGTGAAAGAGGCTTCACTTTTGATAATATCACTCAGGCAGAGGTGATTAGTTTTTTTTACTCCTCTTTTATTACCATGATCAGTGCAATAATTATATTATTAATATACCGTTTCATTAAGAAAAGGAATTAATCTATGTTTAGATGTACAAGTGGGTCTGAGAATAAGCAATTAGTCTGTTCTGTCACGCGTGATATGGCGATTGGGGCCGGTGCGGGCGCGAAAGCCGCTGGACTTCCAGGGGCAATTGTTAGCGCGGGAGGCGCTGCCGTCCAAAATGTGGCATTGCGTTTGGTCGATCATGGCCCAGTCAATGTTCGGATGCCTAATGTTCCTATGAATCCCTCCCACGTAGGTAACAGCGGCCATAATATTGGCCAACTGCCGATGGGACCGTCCTGGACACAACGTCGATAACCAATGATGCGAAAAGTCATATCCAGGGTAGGCTATTTTTACATTCAGCCTACCTTATTATGCTGAATGAAGATATTAACCCGATTTTAATTAATATTAAGTTCACTGTTTTTATGCTGAATTTTAACCCTTAATTTTAAACCAAATAACATAGAATAATAATTCTCTTAGTCTGAGATCATTGAACAAAATGCCCGCGCAACCCTCCCTCTTTAGGGAGAGGTCAAGCGGGTGCTAACAATTCTTGCCACAGGTGTTGTAAAGCTAGCCATCGAAAAGGCATCAAAACCATGTTAACGGGTATCAAACTTCGCGCCCATCCTACTGAAGCACAAAAGCAGGTGCTGAGTCAGTGGATGGGCTGTGCACGTTTTATATGGAATGCTAAATGCGATGAGGAACGGTATTACCGGACGTTTGCCCGTAAATACTACCCGATAGGGGCATACGCGCCCGTAGACCAGACTGCAGCACAATTTAAAGACGCGGAGTTAACACCGTGGTTGTCAGGATGCCCGTCTCAAATCCTGCGTAATGCTGCTGTTAACTGGTATCAGACCTATCAAAAATTCATGAAAGGAATTTGTGGTAGGCCAAAACACCATCCGAAAACAGATCGCGCCAGTATGCACCTAACCCGCGAATTATTCCGGTTCGATACCTGCGCAGATGGCAACATACGTCTGTTTATCGGCTCAAAGACCAACAATATTGGCTACCTTTCATTTAAGGCGCACGGGCGGTTTAACCTGCCTAATTCGTTGTATATTCGTAAGGAGCGTGGACAATATTTTGTGTCTTTCTGTTATGAGAATGGTAAGCCAGAAGGGGCAGGTTATGCGGATAATCTGGCTATGCTGGCTGGCAGTTCCCGCGAATGGCTAGAAGAAAATACGCTCGGCGTAGACCGTGGTGTTAGCATTCCAGTACAGGCCGGAGATCTGCGTTTTGATCACAGCGCCGAACAAAAGAAACAGCTTACCCAATCAGCGCGATACATTAAGCGCCTACAGCGCAGAATGACACGTCAGGTGAAGGGCAGTAACCGGCGCAATAAAACAAAATATCGCCTGTCCTGTTACTATGCGAAACAGGGCAATGTCCGTGCTGATTTTTCGCACCAGACCAGCCGTAAGCTGGTTAACAGTGCCAGCGTGATTATCTTCGAGGCGCTGCAAACCCAGCGTATGACCAAAAAGGCAAAGCCAAAACAGGACGAGTCCGGGCATTACCTGCCGAATCATGCCAAGGCAAAATCTGGCCTTAATAAAGCTATTCTTAATGTTGGCTGGCATCGTATAGAAGCCTTTACGAAATATAAAGCGAAAGCCGAAGGTAAAGCCTGTTTCCGTATTTCTGCTGCTTACACAAGTCAGGAGTGTTCCCTATGTGGATACACTCACCCGGACAACCGGAAAACGCAAAGTGCGTTTATCTGCGCGTCATGTGGACATACTGATCATGCTGATCGCAATGCGGCATATGTTATTAAGAAGCGAGGAATAGCATTTATTCTCAACCCTGGAACGGGGTTGGTTAACGATAATGAGTTAACCACTGGACGGCAGATAACCGGAAGTAAGACGCGTAAGGCCAAAAGCCCTGCACGCAGTCGGTCAACCGTCAAAAAAGATAAGGGTGGTACACATCTGCTCTTAGAAGCCTAGCCCCTTTAGGGGCGGGTAGTTCACTTGAGAAAACGGTTGTTTGCGGCATTGCACCTGTCACCAATGGGGGTCCCTGAACTGACGCGACGTCTGGTGGTAAAACATGATAGTGACTGGCACTGCCATGATAAAGATCCGCGCTGGTCAACGTTTTTTGACAAAAAGAACTGGGATCCCATACAAAAGGCGAATGCGGTGTTTATGGAAGCCACCCGCTGGATGGATAAGGTTCCGCCGTTCACAGAAAATCAATCCGTATGGCATTTTCATCCTCTTGAATTTCTCGAGATGCTCAACTCAAAGTCCGGGTGTGCCTGTAACCGGGATATCACGCTCGAAGAGCTTGGCGCAATAGCACCGAATGCGAACAAGGCCACACTGGAGCAGTATTTACCTGCCTTTAATGAAGGATTCCGGGAGTTTGGAATGACAACCTGCCGCCAAAAAGCACATTTTCTGGCACAGTGTTGCCATGAAAGCATGGGCCTGAGACGAACAACTGAAATTGGTGGAAGGAATAAACCTTATGCTCCGTGGTATGGACGCGGGTTAATTCAACTTACATGGCAGGATGTATACAAAAAATATGGTGAATATATTGGCGAAGATTTCGAATCTGGAGAAGTTGCGAGAAATAAAATAGCTCAATATCCGCATTGTGTGAAATCAGCATTCTGGTTTTACTGTGTAAATAAAAACGTGATTAAGTTTGCTAAAAATGATGACTTTAACATGGTTACCGCGCTTATTAATGGTGGTTTTAATGGGTATAATGACAGGGTTGAATGTTTCGATATAGCGGTAGCCACACTTAAAACGGCGCATCTTAATGTACTAAAAAAGGAAACGGGTTTTTTATTTGAAGATAGTGAGATTTATAACTACCGAGGATATGCCTATAGTTGGGGCCGATATCATGATCCGTTGAGGCGAGAAAATGGGACGGATAAGAATAAAATGAAAGCAATCACCGCTTACCAAAGATCTATCACCCTTTATCAACGACGCGGCGAGTCAGGGAAAGTGATTGATATAAAAGAGAAAATAGATCATCTCAATGGGCAATAAAAGAATAATTCCAAATTAAGTATATTTATATGAGGAAAAACATAATGAAAAAAACTATTATTCTCCTTCTAACGGTTACCACCTTACCTTCGATGGCAAATGAGAATATCAGTGCAATAAAATCAATTGCATTAGTTGCTGTGAAAAAAGACAGTACACAATACGTTAGAATATGCAATGCAGCAGATAATAAGTGTGGGATTGAAACCAAGATTTGGCAAGATAAAGGTTTAAATGATGTTTTTTATTTAACAAATTCATCACTTGAACTTATAAAAATAAAAAATAATAATGGAGCTTATGTCAACGAGGGTCTGTGGCGCTTCGATGAAAAAAACAAATCGACTAGTCCTGATGAGGAATTAAATAAAGAAGGATTATATATATATCCGGCTTTATATCCATTAAGTAAATCAAAGCAAGCTGTTGCTTTGGTTTCGAAGTGGGCAACATCATATTCGGGTGGTGGTCGTGAGGAAGAATATGCTGATTTTGTGATGATCAATAATGATGGTTCATATGAGACAGTATTTAAAAATATTCCTTTTTCATCAAAAGAGATGATAAGAGCGTGTTTTTCTGAAGCCGATTACGCCAAAACATCGCATTGTCATGATGAAAACTGGAGCATCTTAAATCTGAAATTCATTGACGATGGTAAAAAATATTATTCCTGGAAGTTCACTACAAAATCATATAATTGGCCTGCATTTACCGACAAGTCTTCGACTAGTGTAACAGTAGATGAAAACGTTGCATATCCATTCCAATCGCAACCACATTCTAGCGAATAGCTCCGGTTCAAAAAAAGCGTATAACGCCTAACGCTAAAGGATCCGTTTTGCATTTTTTATGCCTATAGTTGGGGCAGGTATCATGATCCGCTAAGCAAAGAATAATGCAGCTGTAAGGATAAGACTGAAGCGCTCAAGGCATACCGGAGAGCGCTTACGCTCTATCGACGCAAGAATGACGACAAAACCATTGCTGTTATAAATAGCAGAATTGCCAAACTTTAATAAGAGCCTTTGACAAAGGGGTTAGCCCCTTTTTTTCCATAAATCGAAATTATTTTCTTCATCTCCGAGGGTACAAGGATAGTATGTGGTTTTTCTGTCGTTCTTTTCAGAAATACTAGCATTGCTATTGGGTAGATCTTGCGTTGGTGTACCACGACTGGTCCCGACATATATTTCAGTCGTTTTAGAGTGAAAATTAATAACTTTATATTCACTGTCTTTATTTGTTTGTTTTATGTAATCTAGTTTCAGTTGCTTAATGCTTTCATTGGACAAATATGAGTCATTATTCACTTTCAGTTCTAACTTGTCTCCATTTTCTACAACTGAAACAGTATCGCCATCATCCGTGGTGCAGTAAAAAAGTGGTCCGTTTTTTTCGTTGGCGCTAACGTGAAACACAGCAAGCTGAAGAAGTAATGAGGCAGTAAATATAGCAGTCCTTTTCATGATCGCTCTATTGTAAGATAAGGGGACATATTGATAATTGCTAGTCTGTAAATAAATTTATGTTATGTAAAGCTGGATTAACATAAAAAGTGCAATATGTGGGTGATTTGGCCGGTGGATCAACTGCGGTACATTTCGCAGTTACCACACCATGAAATAGTTGCCTGAAATGGGTATACAAAACAAGCATTAGCAACAGTTGAATCAGGGCCAACGATACCAGCTTCAGGCTTTCCACCGCAATGGGCAATGAAAAAATATCTTCCAGAGAAGTATATTTACATGAGGAAAAACATAATGAAAAAAACTATTATTATCCTTCTAACGGTTACCACCTTACCTTCGATGGCAGATGAGAATATCAGTGCAATAAAACCAATTACATTAGTTGCTGTGAAAAATGACAGTGAACAATACATTAGCATATGCAATGTAGCAGATAATAAGTGTGGGATTGAAACCAAGATTTGGCAAGAGAAAGGTTTAAATGATGTTTTTTATTTAACAAATTCATCACTTGAACCGGTAGAGGCCGCGTTAAATTTTGATATCCATGAGTGGTGGCATCCGACCGCTGCCAATTATTTCAGCCGCATCAGCAAAGACCAGCTCGTTGGCGAACTTGAAAGCGCAGGCCAGTCCGGCAAAGCCCGAGATGCAGAAAAGATGAAACGCAAAGATACCGCCGAATTTGCCGAGTCGGTGCTTGAGGGGTCTGGTTGGATCCCTGTATGCATGACCCGCATCGAACCACAGCCCGGCATCGAGGCAATCGAGAATACCACTGACTATCCATCTTCGGCTGACGCCGCATAACCCATAGGGAGCCGCCCTGTGGGGCGGCTCATCGGAGACTTCAATTATGAACTTTACACTTAATCACCTGATGTCGATGTCCCCCTGCGAGTTTGAACGCGTTCGCGAGGGCGGCGAAGATTTTCGGCACGCGCTGAGCAATGTTGTTTTAGGCCACCTGACTATTCCCGCAGGCTGGAACGTAAACGCCGAATATAGGGGCGAATTTGGTGGCCTGTTTCCTGTTCAATGCCGGTTTAATCCGACAGTGATAACGATGATGCGGAGTTTGTGGTGTGCGTATGCAGTCCTGGGGAAATTGCCCCAACCTGGACAGTCATTCTGCTGGCCGGGGGGTGTCGTCGGATACGAATAGTCCGCCAATTTGAACGTTTTGAGCCTAAGCGGATCAATTCGGTATTGACTGAGTTGGCAGCGTTTAATCTCATTGGCATTACGGCGGCAGAGCTGATAACCGCGATCAGCAAGGCGGGTGCGTTATGATCCCGAATCACCATGCAGTCGTGCCCGTCAATTTGTACCAGCAGGCGGTGATACATGCCATGGTACTTGTCGAGCAAAAGAAAGAGCAAGGAAAAATCGTGGCTCAATTCCCCTTCGCAAAAGCCTTTTTCCGCGTGCTTAATGAGGGTCGCTCGCAAATTAAGGCCAATGATATCAGGCTGATTGCCAGTAATTATCCGGTGTGCCGTAAAACCGCGGCCTTCTGAACTGCACCCCGATAGATGCCCCTTGCGACAACGTCACGCAGTCAGGCTAAAAAGGTTTTATACCCACCGTGGTTATTGGTGTTGATGGTGGGTATAAATTCGGATATAATGTCCTCAGTCAATCAATGGGGGGGCAATGTCAAGCGATGAACTAATCAAGAAAGTCAAAGCGATCGGATGGGTGTACGAGAGAACAACCGGTTCTCATCACGTTTTTGAAAAAGAAGGTGAGCCTTTTCCGTTAGTCATTCCGCATCCGCGCAAAGATATGGCGACCGGAACGCTACACAAGTTACTAAAGCAAGCCGGGTTAAAGTAAGAAGTACATGACGCGGTCGCAATGGCCGCTTTTAAGAGAGATAAGAGATTACAAAGCCAAAAGATAAGGTGCTTAGCCTATGAAATATCCAATATATTTACATCAAGCCAATGACGGGACGTTCTCCGGTTTTGTGCCTGACGTAGTAGGATGTTACTTTGCCGGTGACACAATCGACGATGCTATTACTGACGCTGCAAACGCGTTAGATACCTATTTTGTATACATGAGCGAAAAGGGCAACGCCCCTGCTGAAGCTAAAACCATTGCCGCACATATAGACGATGAAGATTGTACAGGCGGTTCTTGGGCTTATGTTGATATCGATTTAACCAAGTATGACGGACGCGCAACCAAGTTAAATATCACGTTGCCGCAGTTCTTACTGGCAAGGATTGATGATTTCGTAAACGAACATCGGGAATATCACAGCCGTAGCGGCTTTCTAGCAGAGCTGGCAAGACGCGAACTGGCAAAGCACTCGCAGTAAGTGAGTAGACTAACCCTTAAAAATCCATTGATGACTCGAATAGCCCGCCCTGTGCGGGCTTTTTCGTTCCACGAAATAGCAAGCCTTCAAGGCTGCATGTTAAATAATTATTTATTTAAATGCTTAGCGTACGTTTTCGTTCCATTGGCCATCGAACCCCATAATGGCGTGGTGTGAACGTTTTCCATGCCTGGTCGCGCGCACTCTGGATGATCTCCGAGGGGATGCCCTCTGGAGGATTTTATATGAAATTCAGTTTATCCGTGACGAGCTGCTGGATTAACATAAAGAGTGCAACAGGTGAGTGAATTGATGCGTATTGGTTGAGTATAAAATCAGGTAAACGCCGTAGTGGTTTTTCCGTTTAGTTTGGTAGTTTGTCGCTAATGAAAGTAGCCTGGATTTACCCAATTGCTGGAAACTGAGAAATGTTTGCGAACTGTCAATTATTCGGTATGGATTTGGCGTTTCCCGACGTCTGCCTGACGCCCATCCCGGCGCCGGTACCGGTTCCTTATCCTAATATGGCCCTGGGCTGTATGGCGACGCCTCATACCTATAAGGTTCTATTTTCAGGCCTGCCGGCGCATAACCTGTCAACGCTGACCTATTCGAGTTTCGGCGACAATGCTGGCGTTAACCTGGGCGTCATGTCGGGAACCGTGATGGGCACGTCCCGCCACTTAATTGGCGCTTTCACCACGCTGATAAAAGGGTCCCCCGCCACCCGCGTAACCAGCCTGAGTTTGCAAAACAATACCAATATGGTGGGAATGCGGTTAATTCCCAGTCAGCTGAAAGTCATGATGCTCGGCATATAACTCTCAGTCGGTGGCATCCTCTCGCGCTAAATACTATAACAGGATTTTTTATGCTCCTTTCAGCTCTGTCGCGCCGTCATTCGCTGTTTGATCGCTATCAATACGCTGTCCTGATGGCCGTTATGCTTATTTCAAGCTGTGCCACCAAAGACCCGAAGCCGCTGACGAATAATACCCTGGTGTTCGAAACCTCTGGCCAGATTATTAATAGAGGGTCGCCATTAAAAATCACGGTAGTGCAATTAAGCAGCAAGTCGCGGTTTATGGCTGAAGAATATTTCACCCTGCAAAGTGACGTGGATAAAGCGCTGGATGATCAATTATTAGGTAAGGATGAATTATTTATCAGCCCGGATGAAGATAAGAAAATAATGATACTGGATCCTGCTGCCGATGCCCGTTATCTGGGGATCTTTGCCGAATATAAACAGATGGAAGATAAAGCGTGGCGGCTATTATTGCCGGTGCCACCGGCCAAGGCCTCTTCGGTTTGGCGCGCGTTGTGGGCGAGTGCCGATCCCGACATGATTTGGACCATCCAGGTGACCCCCGGCGGTTTTCAACGACCCTCCGTACAGGACGGTCACGGTGAACCGTCGATCCGTGCGGAACGGCAGGGGAGTCGCTCGTGAAAAATGCACATAAGGTACTGTGGAGTGAGGGCATGTTTTTGCGCCCCCATCATTTTCAACAGGCGCAAGAGTATCAGGAAGCGTATGCCTGGAGCATCCGGCAAGGGAGCTTTTTGTGGGGATTTTGGTCCCTGAAGGTGGACGAAAATTTGCTGGCGTTGGGTAAAGTCGCTCTGGAACACGCCTGCGGCATTTTACCCGATGGTACGGCGTTTGATTTTACGGATGCGCTTGAGGCGCCGGCGCCGTTGGATATCCGCACCGATCACGGCATGTCGGTTATTGTGTTGGCGCTGCCGGTTAAGCGCGCTGGACGTGAGTCTGTGATTTTTAGCGAGGCGCCCGGTTCCCTGGCACGTCATGTGGCTTTCGAGAAAGACGTCAGTGATGCTAACGCCTTGTCTATTGGTCGGGCAAAAGTACAGTGCGGCAAACTACGTCTGAGGCTCATGGCGGAAAATGAACTCAATGGCGAATGGGTTGCCATGGGCGCGTTGCGGGTGCTGGAAAAAGACCGTGATGGTTGTGTGTTGCTTGATAGCCGTTATGTTCCCCCCCTGTTGGACAGTCGTGCCAACCCATCGCTGCAAGGATATGTGCAGGAATTGGCGGGTTTGTTGCGCCAACGCCGCCAGCAACTCGGCCGTTATGTGCCCCGGCGGGAAGAAATCAGGGATATGGCGGCCTCTGAGCTGATGCTATTGGCGCTGATTCACCGGTTCAGCGCGACAGTCGATCATCAACTGACGTTGCCGCGGGTGCATCCCGAGCGGTTGTTTGCTGAATGGCTGCCTTTCGCGCTCGAACTGGCGGTATATCGCTCGCCCCATAACTTTGAGGGCGATATACCCCGTTATGATCATCGCGATATTGGCCAATGCTTCGAGGGGCTGATGGCGACACTGCGCCAAGGTTTATTTATCGTATTTGAAGAAAATGCCATTGCGTTATCCCTGACGAAACAAATGCCGGGATTGCAGGTGACCACGTTGCCGGACCGCGACATGCTTGAGCGGTTTGATTTCATTTTAGTGGTGGCGGCTGAGCTCAAGTCCGAGTCGCAGTTGGCCAGTTTTCTGGCGCAAATAAAAATTGCGCCGGCGTGTCGAATTGGCGATCTGGTGCAACTGCAATTACCGGGCATTCCCTTGCTTCGTCTCACGCAGGCGCCGCGCCAACTGCCTTTTCAGGAAGGGTGCAGTTATTTCGCAGTAGAGAGCGGCGGTGTTTTATGGCAACAATTACTTAAAACCGGTTCATTTGCCATTTACCTCACCGGCGAATTTGCCCCGTTGAACCTCTCTTTTTGGGCGGTAAGACGCCAATCCAACTTGGGCAGCGTGGGCACATGAACCGTCTTGAACCGTCCAGCCCACTCGGTGCCGGTGGACCCAATAATGCCTTGTTGATGGCGGCCTATCCGCTGCTCAACGCCATTTCGCATTTTCGCTATGCGCCCGCGCCGGAAGACCCGGTGGCGTTGCGCCAAAAAATGATCAATGAAGTGCGACGCTTTGAGAAAATTTGCCAGGGCTTGGGACTGGCGGATAAAACCATCGAGGGGGCGCGATATTGTTTGTGCACGTCCTTGGATGAGGCCGCAGCGTTAACCGAATGGGGTAAAGGCAGTATCTGGACCGGCAATGGGCTGTTGGTGACCTTTCACAATGAATCAGGCGGCGGTGAGCAATTTTTTCAATTGATGGAGACCTTATTGCTGCAACCGGAGCGGCATATTGATCTGCTGGAGTTGATCTATTTTTGTTTATTGCTGGGATTCGGTGGACGTTATCGGGTGATGGAAAATGGGATTTATCGACTGGCAATCGTCACCCAACGCCTGGCGCAGCAAATCCGCCGGTTACGCGGTGATTATCCACAGCCATTAGGCGAGCCGCTGGCCGAGCCGGTGGCGATCAAACGACGGCCCCGCCGACGTAATGCCCTGTTGGTGTGGTCATTGGTCTGCTCAATCTCACTGTGTTCTTTGTACATTGGGCTGGATGCCCGGTTGGGCAATACCGCCAATCGGGTGACCAAGCGTATCTTCAGTCTGCCGTTGCCCAGGGCCCTGCCGGCGGCGGATGACTTTTCCTTGCCCAAGCTGTTATACACCGTGGAGTCGGAGATCGCCGAACAACGTATTGCGGTCAACGCGGTAGGTCATCACGTGACGATCACGCTTAGGGGCGGCGACCTTTTTCGTTCGGCCTCGGCACGGTTAGAGGCCCACTATTATCCGATTTTACGGCGTATTAGCCGCCAATTGTCACTGACCAACGGCACTATTATGGTGCGTGGGCATAGTGATGATCAAAAGATCGCAACCGCCGATTTTCCCTCCAATCACGCGCTGGCGTTGGCGCGGGCCGAAAGCGTTGCCAGGTTGTTGCGCCAGGAACTGATTCATCCACAGCGGATAATCACCGAGAGCGCCTTGGGTTCACCCCCGCTAGTGCCAAATGACACGGTAAAAAATCGCGCAATTAACCGGCGAATTGACATTGTGTTCAGTATGCATCCCACCGATCTGGTTACGCCATGAAGCAGGAACAATCCGCATGTTAAAAACGCTATCGTCGATCACCGGCAGCGGTTTATTTTGGCGCCTTATGGCTATCGCCGGACTGTGTCTGGGGATATGGGTGGTCGGCCCATTGATTGCCATCGGCGAATTACATCCATTGGACTCGGCCGCGTCGCGCCAGTTGACCATGGCGGCGGTGGTCGTGCTGTGGTTATTGCTGCGATTGATTCCCAGCCTCCAGCAAGCGCGGTTTCAACGCCGTTTGCGTCGGCAGTTGCAGCCTGACGACGCGGTGCGGATCGCCGGTGAATCGGTCGATATTTCGCTGGCCGAGGGGTTTAAACAGGCACGGCGTATTCTTCGGCGGTTTAACCGCAGCCGGCTGGTGGGAAAAAACCGTTGGTTAAAGCAGCTCTGTGGGCAAAGTAGTGAAGATATCCCCTGGTATCTGGTGCTTGGCGCCAGCGATAGCGGGAAAACCAAAACGCTACAAAGTGCCGGGCTGGACTTCCTCGACCCGGCTTCCCGCCCGGACAATTTGGCCCAGGAAAACCGCGCGCCGGAACATTGTGATTGGTATTTTACCCCCCAAGGCGTATTGATTAGCCCTGCCGGTCGTTTTTTGACCGAAGGCAATCCACTGTGGTTTAACCTGCTGGGCTTGATTAAACGCTATCGCCCAAGGCAGCCGCTCAACGGTGTGGTGCTGGCACTCAGTGCCCACGCGCTGCTGCATGAATGCCGTGATGAGCAGCATCGCCACGCGATGTTACTGCGCAAGCGGCTGATCGAGTTACGTCGCCAATTCGGTATTGATTTGCCGATTTATATTATGATCACCAAAGCCGATCATCTGGCGGGTTTCAGTTGTTTTTATGGCCAATTCGAAGCGTCTAATCTTGAGCAGGCCTGGGGCATGTCCATCCCCTGGGATACCTCGGTCGATGCCGGGTTACACCAGCAAGCCGCCTTTGAACAGGCCTACGATCGGTTGCAAGCCAGATTAAATGCCGCGCTGGGCGATACACTGCTGGCAGAAGATGACCCTTATGTTCGGGCCAGAAGTTTTGTCTTTCCACAGGCTTTCGCTGCTTTTCGCCCGCTGTTGCTGCGCCACCTCAGTGTGATCTTCGCTTCGTCGCGCTATGACCCGGTGTTGTCATTACGGGGTATTTATTTTACCAGCGCGAACCAGAAGACCACTCGGGGTAAACCGCTGGCGCCTGTGTGTAAGGATAATGTGTTTGATTACCGTTTCACACCTCAGGATATCCCTATCGAGGATCTTGACGATGACGCGCCGCAACCACAAAGCTACTTTTTAACCTCCTTATTTAGAGACATTATTTTTGCTGAAAGTGGTTTAGCAGGCCATCGCCATTGGGCGCTGTGCCGACGTCATCTGCTGTTTCTTGCCGCCTGCGGTGTGTTGTCCGGTTTGCTGTTTTTGGCCGGTGGCTACAGTATTGCCAGCTTTAATAATAATCAGGCTTACCTGTCAGGGTTACAGACGCGGATTCAATCGCTGGAAGCATTAAGCACGAGTTTACTGCGCACCCCAAATGCCGATTTAGCGCAACTATTGCCTTTTTTTGACGAGCTGTATGTGTTGGCCCACGACGAGACATTTTCCCTGGGCGATCCCCCGTTAGATCATCGTATGGGGCTGTATCGGGGGGCCACGATGGCGAGCGCGGCCAACGTGGTTTATCAGCACGCGTTAAAGCGGTTACTGCTGCCGCTGGTCGCGCGGCAAAGCGCCGCCGCGTTAGGTCAGGCGGACTTCAATGATACGGAGTATACCTATCAAGCGCTTAAGGCGTATTTAATGCTGCATGAGCCGACGCATTATAACGGTGACTTTTTGCTTGGCTGGGTCACCCTGACCTTGCCACATATGGCGGGGACCGCCGGATTGGATAAAGTCGGGCGCCAACGGCTACAGCGCCATTTAGCGAATTTGATCAACGGCGATCCCCTGCGTTCGCCCGACGAAAAAGACACCGCGTTAATCGAGGTGGCACGCCGCGCGATTCAACAAAAAACCGTGGCCCAACGTGTTTACCATCATTTAAAGCAGTCGTTGCTTAAAGATAGCCAGTTTAAACCGGTCAGTTTGGTAGATTTGGCGGGGGCGTCGGCGGAACAGGAACTGGTGCGCAATAGCGGTATCGCGATTAACGAACCGGTGCCGGGGTTGTTTACGCCAACAGGATATTGGCTGGGATTTCAAGCACGGCTGGCCGGGGCTATCACCGCGTTGCGCGATGAGGACCGCTGGGTCTTGAACCCGGTCGAATCCAGTCATGATGATGAGGTGGCTAATAATGTAACACATTGGTATCTAAATGATTTCATCTTGCAATGGGATACCTTTTTACATGATATTGGCCTGATGCAGGCACTGGACCTGAACCAGCGTATCAATCGTGTGCGGGTGCTTTCCGGTGAGCGCTCCCCACTGCGTAAATTGGTGATCGGCATTGGCCAAATCCTGTCGTTGCCACCACCGGAAAATATCTCCGGTCGGTTACCGGAGCTTAGCCGTCGGTTCAGCGAGCAGACCACCGGCATGCTCAATACACTGTTTTACCCGAGTGCCGATCCTGGCGGCGCGTTCTCACCGGAGCAAGTGGTGAGAAACCATTACCGGGATTTAATTGATTTGGCCCGAGTGCCAAACGAGCAGGGCGATAGGATCGTCTTCGACGACGTCCTGCAACGGCTTGATAGCCTGTATCGCTACTTGCTTAAACTGCAAAATGGTGATGATGCCGCCCCCGGGGACGTCTTGCTCAGCTTAAGGGCCGATGCGTTGCGTTTACCGGCACCGCTGCGCAATCTGGTGCTCACACTGGCCGATGGTGCGGGCCATGATGGTCAGCGACAAGTCTTATTACAACTGCACCGGCAGTTCGATAGTGATATTGGCGAATTTTATCATCTGGCCATAGAGAACCGCTATCCGCTCACACCAGGAAGTGTCCACGACCTCAGTCCTGACGACCTTACCCGTTTGTTTTCGCCTAAGCAGGGTTTGGCCGCCTCATTTTATCAACGCCATTTGGCAGATAAGGTGATTATCAGTGACAACCATTGGCGTTTTCTCCCTTGGATGCATACCGACGGCCGTGCGCAAGAGGATGCCATGTTGCGTTTCTTCCGTTATGCCCGTCAGGTCAGTGATGCATTTTTTCCGCCGGACGCCACGCGCCCTTCCTTTTCTTTTACCCTGCGTCCACTGGTTATGGATAACAAAATCTTGAGCCTGTCGATGGATATCGATGGTCAAGTTCTGAGCTATAACCATGGGCAACCGGTGGATTATCGTTTGGTTTGGCCGGGGCCGCGTCGCAGCGGCATGGCGCGCCTGACCATGAAATTGGCGGACGGCACGGTTAAATCCATTGAACGGCATGGCCCTTGGGCAATAAACCGGCTGTTGGACAGCGGTAAATACCAGCCAGGTGACCATCCCCTGTCACGCAGGATCACCTTCCAGCTTGAGGGGCATGCCGCCACCGTTGAAGTGATACCCGATAGTGTGCGAAACCCCTTTAACCTTGCCCGCTTTAAATGCGCACCGGCAACGGAGATGCCATGAATAGTGAACAACTACTGATCCCGGTCAGTGCCGAGCTACCCTGCGGCGAAAACCTTGAGTATGAACCCGCCTATATGCACTTATGCCAATTGGCGCGAGGAAAACCGGAACAACAGTTTGGCGACACCATCATCCCGGCGGCCGAACCGGATTGGCGTGAGGTGGAAAAAGCCGCGTCTGCTTTGCTTGCCCGCAGCAAGGATCTGCGGCTGATGTTATTGCTGGCCCAGTCCTGGACCGCACTGCACGGGCTGTCGGGGTACGCCGACGGGGTGAGCCTGATAAGCGAGGCGTTGGCACGATTTTGGCCATCGCTGCTGCCGCTACTGTCCCAGGACGGTGAGGACGATCCCTTTATGCGGGTGAATACGCTGCGCGAACTGGGCGACGGTTTTACCCTGGCTAAGCTGTTGCGTACTAGCCGTTTTTCTCCGGCTGCCGGCGGATTGACCTTTGCTGAGGCGGCGACTTTCCTCGGCGGTGGCGAGATGCCGGCCCGGGATTACCCCGGTGGCGCCACGCGGCTGTCCGCCGATGTGCAAGCGGGTATTGACGCCCAGTCGCCTTTGTTGGCCCGCAGCCTCGAGGCCATAGAGCGTATCCAGCGTCTACTCCGTCAACATTTGGGTGCTAGCGCGCAGCCGGAAATGCCGTATTTATTCAACGCCATGACGTTGTTATGCCAGAGGCTCGTCCCGTCGAGCGGGCAGGCCACGGCGCAGCAGGACCTGTCGGACGGTGCCCCGGCTGCCGCGCAGACGGACCGTCAGTTGCCCAGTCGCGATCAGGAGATAACCAGCCGCGATGAAGCCTACCGCGCCCTGGAAAGCGTGAAAGCGTATTTTACCCGCTACGAGTCAAGCCATCCTGCACCGTTGATGATATCCCGCATACAACTGTTAATGAGTCAGGACTTTATGGCGATAGTGCGTAATTTGGCGCCGGATGCCGTGGGCACGTTGGAACATTTTTTTGGCTGCGAAAAAGATAAGCAGTAAAGGCCTGAATAACTCAGCCTATCAAGGAGAGCAAGACCGAGATGAAAAACTCAAATAGTGGACAAAAATTTATTTCCCGTAATCGCGCCCCGCGGGTGCAAATTGAATATGCGGTGGAACTTTATGGCGCGGAAAGAACGGTACAGTTACCGTTTGTATTAGGCGTCTTGGCGGATTTAGGCGAAAGCGCCGCGCAGCCCCTGGGCCGGATTGAAGAGCGTAAATTTCTGGATATCGATACTGATAACTTTAACGAACGCATGAAGTCATTCCAACCAGGCGTGTCGTTCCAGGTCGCCGATACCTTAAGCGGTCAGGGAGACTTGCCGGTGGCGCTGACGTTTAACCATATGGACGATTTTTTACCGGATGCGGTTGCGCGTCAGGTCGAACCGCTGAATGTGTTGCTTGATGCCCATATCCAATTGTCGAATTTGCTCTCTTATATGGATGGCAAAAACGGTGCCGAGGATCTGATCGCCACGTTACTGCGCGATCAGGCATTGCTAAACGATTTAGCCGACGCACCGCCGGGATGGGTTGTCGAGGCGCAGGACCCATCCCAGGATGACGAGCGGTTGTTCTCGCCGCAATCCACTGACATAGACACCGACGCCCCGGGGCGCGGGGACGGCGCAAGTGTGGCGCTGTGCCAGCGTTGCCTGCCGGAGATCAAATCGTTGCTGGAAGCGCACTTTAGGCCCAAAACCGAACAGGCCCGCTGCGCGGTAGTGCAGGCGGTCCAGACCCTAGCGCGGCAGGTGTTGCAACATCCGCTGCCGCCCGCTCAAGATGCCTTCGGCGCCATCCAGCGATTGGTTTACGCTATCGACCAAAAGATGTCCGGTCAGATTAACGCCATCCTTCATCATCCTGATTTTCAGCGCTTGGAGGGGGCTTGGCGCGGGCTGCATTTCTTGGTCAACAATACCGAAAGCAGCGAGATGCTGAAAATCCGGGTCATGAATCTGAGCAAAGCGGACCTGGCCCATACGCTGAAACGTTATAAAGGGGCGAGCTGGGATCAAAGCCCCCTGTTCAAACGTATTTATGAAGAGGAATACGGTCAGTTTGGTGGCGAGCCCTTGGGTTGCCTGGTGGGGGATTATTATTTCGATCACAGCCCGCAAGACGTGGAGTTATTGGGTGAGCTGTCGATGATCGCCGCTGCCGCCCACTGTCCGTTTATTAGCGGCGCGTCGCCAGGGGTGATGCAAATGGAAACCTGGCAGGAACTGTCCAATCCACGTGATTTGAGCAAGATATTCCAAAATACCGAATACGCCGCGTGGCGCGCGCTGCGCGAGTCCGAGGATGCCCGTTATATCGGTTTGGTGATGCCGCGTTTGTTGGGCCGCTTGCCTTACGGCGCGCAGGACAATCCGGTGGGTGCCTTTGATTTTACCGAACAGACGGCGGGGGATACCCACGCCGGATTTATTTGGATTAACGCCGCTTACGCCATGGCGGTCAATATTAATCGATCGTTTAAGGAATATGGCTGGTGCACGTCGATTCGCGGCGTGGAGTCTGGCGGCGCGGTGGATAATTTGTTATGCCACAATTTCCCTACCGACGACGGCGGCGTGGACATGAAATGCCCGACGGAAATCGCCATCAGCGATCGCCGCGAGGCTGAATTGGCCAAGAATGGTTTTATGCCGCTGGTGTATCGCAAAAACTCTGATTTTGCGGCGTTTATTGGCGCACAGTCGTTGCAAAAACCGGCCGAATATAGCGATCCGGATGCCACGGCCAATGCTAATCTGGCCGCACGCTTGCCGTACCTGTTTGCCTGCTGTCGCTTCGCCCATTATCTGAAATGCATTGTGCGTGACAAAGTGGGCACCTTCCAGAGCCGTGATGAGATGGCGCGTTGGCTAAACAACTGGATCATTAATTATGTTGATGGTGATCCGTTGAACTCATCGCAGCAAACCAAAGCGCGTCGGCCATTGGCCTCGGCGGAAGTTCAGGTCAACGAGGTGGCGGATAATCCCGGATATTATGAGGCCAAGTTTTTCCTGCGCCCGCATTACCAACTGGAAGGTCTAACCGTGTCGCTGCGGTTGGTTTCCAAGCTGCCGTCGCTTAAGACGGGTGCCAATTAAGCGCGGGTCATATTTTTATTCGATTTAGCTAAATGGCAACCAACGGGTTGCCATAAAGTACATTACTCTATCAAAGGAATTATTCGATGAGTCACAGCATTTACTTAAAAGTTGACGGTGTTGAAGGCGAAGAAAATCGCAGCAATTATGAAGGATGGATTAAAGCGGATTATATTGATTTTCCATTCCAACGTCATATTGCCGGTTTTTCCGGCGCAAACAAAGGCAATGTGGGTGATGTGGAGATCAGTAAACTCAGTGTGTTTGCGCCTATCGATAAAGCGATGCCGGCCATATGGATGAATTTTTTTAAGAATAAAATCATCAATACGGTGACCGTCGCCTGGTGTGTCAGCGGCCAAGAAGAGCAGAATACGATGACTATCGAGTTATTAGATGCGCGCATCATTGGCGTTAAATTTATGAATAATGCGACCAACAGCGGCATTGACATGTCGCCCAGCGCCTCACAGCCCATGAGTATGCTCTATCAGTTCATCGCACCGAAAATCAAAGTGGCCTATACCCCGATATCGTTAGATAACAATAGGAACGCGCCGGTCACCGCCGCCTGGAATGTGGATACACAACAAGAGTTTTGATGCATTGGCCGGGGAACAGGACCCCGGCGTTCGACTCTGCGGTTTCCCCTATGGTCTTAATCTCATTATTTCAGCAGGTTACGTCCTGTTCTTGCTCGGGTTTATCGTCACAGTAGCGATAATCTTCCCGGTGTTGATGTCCAACATTATAACCCAGCCAGCAGCATTGCCCCAGGGCGTGGTCGCGACCTAATTCATAATGCCGGTAGTCGTTGTGATGCAATATCAGTCGGACCTCCCAGGCGTACTCGATACCGGCGTAATGCTCAATCCAGGCACGCAGTTGCGCCAGTTTGCCAGGACCCTGCGGCGAAGACGTTAACCATTGACAATATTGCGGCCAGGACAGGGGGCCGATATCAATGGCAAACCGATATTGCCGGTCGGGGGCGGCATGGCCCAAACCTCGGGGTTCGCCTAATTTTACACCCTGGCCAGCGGACCACAGACGCAGGCGCGCGTCGCGGGGTAATGACAACCATTGAAACAGATTTTCCCTTATGGTGACCGCGACGGAGAAAAAATGGCGGATGATTGAGCGCAGGCCTTCGCTATTGCGTGGGTAGCGCGTCAGGTGGCCAGCCATAAAAGCGCGCGCTTGGGCGTTGAGACCAGGATCGCGCTGAGCCGGTTCACCAATACCGATCAGGCTGGCGGCGTAGTCATCAAAGCGCCGATTATCCAGACGGTCAAACGAGACACAGTGCTGGGCGTCAGCCCAGGCACGGTAAAACAACATGATCAACCGGTGATGGAAGATATCGGCGAAGGCCGACAGGTTAGGGTCTTTTTCCTGTTGACGGCGTTGGTAGGCATACTCCGTAAGGTGCAACGGTAGCGGACCGTTGGGGCCAAACAGCCCAAACCCCACGATGTTCACCTGCTTGAGCCCGGTTCGCGTACCGTAGGGGGTAATGGTGGCAATATTGGCGGCGCTAAACGCCAGCGACGGCTGTTGACCCAGGCGCAATGGCTCATAGCGCGGCAACGGTGCGCGTCCCAAGGGATAACGCCCGCCAGCCTGTGCGTCAATGCGTCGCAGCAATTGGAACAGGTCATATAACCAGGGGGTACGTTCCCGGGCGGCCCAGAAAGGGTGATCCAACCCGGCGTCGGGGTTAATTTCGTGATGCGGGCAATAGGTCTGCAATGGCGAGGTGTCCGTCGCGTACGGCCGGATGACATGGATCTTCATAACGGCATTTTCCCACCCTTTTCCGGCGGCCAATAACCGATGGGCCCGCGCTGTCGTGAGATAAGCGTCGTTTCGGTGAAACTATTGATGGTCACCAGGCGTGAAAACAGATGCGCCAGCACACTGCCCAACAGCCATGGGCTGTGCCCGGAAAATGCCTGTTCATCCACCGTCAGCTCAACGTTGACGCCACGAATGAGCATGGCCGGTGATTGCATCAACCGATTGCAAGGTGTCAGGCGGCATTGGCGGATCGCGGCGATGTGCTGCGCAGTGGCGCTGTCGGCCTGCGCGGCGTGAACTTTCAGCAACTGGCGCAGGGCAGCGCCGCCTTGGTCGTGGGTGCCATCCATTAGACTGAAATAGTTCAGCTGCAACTGGTTAATCAATGCCCAGCAGGCTTGGCCTTCCGCCAGCGCCGCGCGCGGTGCACTGGGGCCTTTACGTAATACCACCTGGTGTACCGGAATCGAGTCTTGCAAGACCAGCCGTACCTGGCCGTGCTGGGTGAGCCGCATCGGCAGATCGCGATTGCAGCACAACACCTCGGCGTTGAGAAATGCCAAATTCCGATGCCATGGCGGATGTTGCTCATCGGTTAACGAGATAAAGGCATCCGAACCCTGAAAACCGCTGTCCGACACCGACGAACTGACCGAAGGGGGCCAGTGACGCGGTTCCCGGCGCAGGGAAAACCAGCCGGTGTGTCCTGGATGCTCATCGCTAAGCTTTTCATAAATGGGCCTGAATACCCGGCGATAGCCATTTTCACCTTTATTATCGCAGCCGCACAGCCGGCGAATGGAGTGAATTTCGTAGTCTTGAGGGCGCAGAGCATCAATCACCACCGGATACTCGGTATGTTGTTCATGCACGGGGATATGTTCAGCGCTATGCGGGAATAAATTAATCACCGGCGTGCAGTGCAGCGCCAAATGATGACGGTCTACCCGGCGTTCCAAATCCGGTGCGGTACTATCGAGCAACAAAATCAGTTCCAACTGTCGTTGCTTGCCAGCCTGGTTAAGCAGGGACTGCATTCCGCTGATACTGAAAAACTGTAGACGGGCCGGAAAGCAAAAATATTCCTGTAATAGACGAAAGGCATCAAGATTGCGCAGATCCGGTGGCAACAGGGACTGGTCGGGCTGTAGCCCCTCATGGCGTAACGCTGATCTGTCCAGAACCAGGCGCTGCGGTTGTTCGCCGACCACCTGGCATAGCACGCTTTGGGTGTGCTGCATAATCAGTTCGAGCAGTTGCTGTGCTGATACGTCGCCGGCGCTCAGATAAAACGCTATCCGGTCGCAGTGCATCTCGCCAAGCGTCACTTGGTCAAAGCAGCTCAGCCTGATGCGCAGTGCGCTGGCAGCGTTGCCTAGCCCCAGCGCCGAGGGGAAGATATCCGCCGGAACTCCCCCTAATTCGACCTGCTCCAGGCGCAGCGGCTGGAGTTCGACATCATGGGCGGTGCTAAACCGGCAGGTGATACCTTGGGCCTTTATATCCGCACAATCGATCAGTGTGCCTCTGGGCACGTGACACCCTTGGCTAATATCACCTTTGGTGGCGTCAGGTTGCAGTTCAACGATAGCCATGGACGGCGTAGCAGCCAGGTAATTAGGGTGCAGCATTTCCAGTAATTGGCTGGAAAAACGCGGGAATTGTGCATCCATTTTGAGTTGGATGCGCGATGTGAGGAACGCAAAACCTTCCAGCAGTCGTTCAATATAGGGATCGGCAGGATCGGTTTCGCGCATTCCCAACCGTCCCGCCACGCTGGGATAGTGTTGGGCAAATTCGGCGCCGCGTTCACGTAGCCACGCCAACTCACGATTGTAATATTCCAGCAGACGGCTATCCATGGGTTACTCCTTGTCAACCAGTTCAAAATGGCCGTTTTCCAAATCCACACGGCTGGTAAAAACAAACTCTATCGGCGCAGGCGACCAGCGCAATCGGCCCTGTATATCAAAAGACAGCATATTGTGGCGTGCCAACGAGAGATCGCCATCGGCGCGGCCGATGGTCAATCCGGCGGGGATGATGCGCGGTTCAAAACGCATAATGGCCAGGGTAATGGCGCTTTCGATCTCGTGCCAGTAGATCTCCGATAACACCCTGCCTGCCAGCGGCGGCACGCCGTAGTTTAGTGTGCTGGAACTCACGTGCGGCCAGTCGGCCAGCTCGTCATGCGATCCGAAATGCGGGCAGTTTAATAACGCCTCAAGATTGGTTTTTACCGACTGTTTTAACGCGTGTACGATTTGCAGTTTGTCGGCCTCGGTGGCCCGTTCAGCATGGGGTGCCGTGCCGGCCAGTCGCTCCAGAAATAAGGGGGGGACCCGGTGCGGCTCGTGGCCCACCGATGCGTTGGCGCTTCTCGTCTGTCGGTCGCGGGCGCGTTGGTTTAACATAGGTCAGACTTCTCCCGTCATCGTCCATATTGCAGTTGGGTTGGCGGCACTCGATATCATGATGGCATCAACCCAGATGAATCTGCTCAGAGTCAATTTTTGTTATCGCCTCTGAGGTGATGATGACGTTTTGTGCGTGAATCCGTGCATAATCCTTGGCCTGGTAATCCAGCTGTCCCACTCGGGCATGTTCGGTTTGCGTGACTTTGCGCAGCAGTCGCTGGCTGATTTGTACCAAGGTATGCCATACCGATTCCAGGCGTTGGCCGACGATGGAGACCTTAGGGATCCAGGCCGCAAGATCCTGTCCTTGGTAGTGCATGGATTTGATGTGGAATTTGCTGCGATCGGCTTTGATCTCCAGCTCTTGTCCAATAAGATGCAGGGAATTTTCGCTACGCAGGGTTAAGGTGCCGCCCGGGGTAATGGCGAGATCGCCGGGCACGCTTAATAAGCAAGGCCGGTCGCCATCGGCGCGGGTCAGTACCGCCAATAGCCAGAGTTGCGCCTGATCGCCGGCAATCAGGACATCATCCCCCAGTTCCGGTTGAAGTAAACAGCTGGCGGCCAGGCGGCACTGCCAGCCGCGCTGCTGGTGGCGGACGATAAAAAAGCCTTCCGGCAGAATATTGACCACTTGCCCAACGGCTTGACGTGGTGGGCCGGCGTCCGGGTGAGTGGCGGAGTGTGGGGTAATCATAACGGATCTCGCTGTTGAACATCGACAGTAGGGACGGCCGGTTGCCGGCGGCGGCTCCACTCCTCGGCGGCGTAGAGCGCCTCATCACGCGCCAGGATACCCGGCCCGTGGGTAAGCTGTGCACCGGTTAACGTGGCCCGGTGCATCCGGGTGCGGTGAAAATGCGCCCGCCGCAGGTCAGCGGCGCTAAGGTCGGCACCGCTAAAATCCGCATAAGTCAGATCGCAGTCGGCCAGTAGGCAACCGGTAGCCTGTGCGTGATGAAATAGGGCGTGTTGTAGGTTGCTGTGGGAAAAATCCGCGTATTGCAGGTCAGCGCCGATAAACTGGCTTTGGTCAAAGCAGCTTCGTCGACAGCTGGCCTGCTGTAAGTTGCTCTCGATAAACAGGGCTTGGGCACTTTGTACATCGTCCAGGCAGGCGTTGCGCAGAGAGGCACCTTTAAAGCAACTGCCGTTGAGGACGGCATGACTGAAATTGACCTGATCCAGCAGGCTGTCGGTGAACTGGCAGGCGGTGAAAATCTGCGATAGGTACTGGTTGTTGCTATGGATGCAGCCGACAAATTGACTGCGATCGAAGCTATTGCCGGTAAAAAGGGTGCGCTGGAGATCGATATCAACCAGTGTGGCCAACGATACCCGGCACTCGGTCAGTCTGGCGTGGTGCAATGTGCTATGAAACCAGACCACCTTCTCCACCACCGCCTGTTCAACCGTGGCGGCATCGAGGGAACATTGCAGGAATTGGGTTTCGGTTAAGGTGGTGTGATGAAAACGCCCACCGTCCAGGCGGCAATGGTTAAATACGTTATTCTTCAACTCGCCGCCGGTGAAATCCGCGTGGGGAAGTTGGCAGTGGTTAAACCGACAGCCGCTCAGGGTCGCGCGGGAAAAATCGATGTTTTCCAGTCGGCATTGGTCAAATAGCACTTCATCCAAACACTGGTCAGCCAGCGTCACCCCAACAAAGTCCACCTGGTTAAATATCGCGCCGCGCAGCGTCACGCCCTCAAGCAGTGCTTGGTTAATAACCAAGCCCTCGATGATCTCGCCGTGACTGACCTTATGTTGTAATTGTGCCGCGCTCAGAGGGGTCATGTTTTCGGTTCCTCGGCCCGTGGCAGGGTTTTACACTGCTGGGTATAGGCCCCTTGCAAGCAGGTTTTGGCATCGATTATCGACTGCGACAGATCGGCGCGAAACAGATTGGTCTCGCGCAAGTTGGTGCCCGCCAGTTGACATTTTTGCAGCAGGGCGCCGATTAGCCTAGCGTTATCCACAGACGCGCCGCTAAGGTCGGCACGGATAAACAGACATCCGTCGGCGGTGATCTGCGTCATGGTGGCGTGTTGCAGATTGCAGGCGCTAAAGTCGCAGCATTGGCACCGGGCCTGGGCAAAGTTTGCGCTGGTCAGCGGCGTTTGGCGAAAATTACAGCTGTTCAGACTGGCTGCACGAAAGCTTGCGTTCAGTGCGTGGGTGCCACCTGAAAATGCACAGCTGTCCAGCCGGCTGCCCTCGCAGCGAAGCCCGTCCAGGTCCATGGTAATAAAGGCGCAATCCACCAAATGGGCCGCGCAAAATCGGCTATCGCGCAGTCGTCCTTGTAAAAAGGTGCATTTCTCCAGTTGGCTGTGGCGAAAGTCTAACCCGCTAAGATCGGGTTGCAGAAACAGGCAATTTTCCAGGCGGGCCTGGTGAAACCGACACTGGCTCAGGGTGTTAGAATGAAACAGCAGATTATCGATCTGCGCCCGTTCGAAGCTGCACTTTTCCAGCGTTGTCTGCTGCAGTAACACGCCACGCATCCGGGCGTCGGCAAAACGGACGTTCACGCAGCGTGCGCCGGTCAGGCAGGTGTCGTTTAACTGCGCACCGCACAGTGAGGCGTTGAGCAGCGAGGCGTGGGCCAACATGGCCTGATCCAGATTGGCACCGTCCAACAGGCAGTTATCCAGCCGGGCGCTTTCGAGCATGGCGCGCTGGAAGTTGCCCTGGCGTAAATCGAGGCCGCTGAGATCGGCACCGGTCAGGTCGATATCACTAAAATCGCCTCCCGCGTGCATGATGGTTAGAACGCGCTGGCGCACCGCGGAACCCGCGTGCTGTTGCGCCGCCGGGGGCCGGGTATCGGCGGACAACCGGTAGATCTCGTGCAGCGCGCGTTGTGCCGTCGTGTTCTCCTGTTCCGCCTGCGGTGAGGCCGCATGGTGCACCCGCAGCAACTCGCTTAGGCGACGGTAGTTTTGTGGCCCTACGTCAGGGACGTCGGCCACAGCAGTTATGGCCGAGGCTTTTTCCTGCGCCCGCTGTTGCAGTTCGGCTGCCTGACGGTTGATTTGGGTCATGAATGCCGGTAAATCATCTAACGCCGGTAGCGGCGGGGTGGGCATCGTTTTGTCTTGTGCTCTGCCGCTCGGACCTTCGTTCGGATGCTGTTGGGCGCGCAGGCAGGCTCCCCGTGCCGCCAGATGGTCACTTAGCGGGCTTGTCATGGTCTGGGGAGCGGTGTCCAACCAGGGACCGATAATGTTTTCCGTCACCAGGTCCTGCTCGCGCAGGGCGTATGCCGCACCGGTTTCCTTGTGACCGCGCAGCCGTGCAATATCTTGATAAAACGCGTGGCTGCGCGGGGCCTGGGTGGTTTCTATGGCGGCCATCAGTTGCTCGATATCGACGGCATCGTCTTCTTTGACCTGGCAGTTGCCCTGCCAAATCAGCAGCATTTGCTCCAGGTGCGGGAAAAACCAGACCGTAGTGGCCCGCAGGGTGAGCTCATTGAGGGTGGTTGCCCCGGATCGCTGAATAAAACACCGGGCTTGCCACGGGGGTAAGCAGCCCCGCTGTACGGGTTTTTCCGGATGCATATTCCAAATACCCCAGGGGGCGCCGGGCGGCAGTGCCGGCGAGTCCTGCCACCATTGATCGCTGTCAGCCCGGTTAAATATCCGCCAGTCAATGTCACGGGCGAAACCGGGATAATCCTGTTCCATCCAGCGCTGATCGTATTGTTTGCCGATGCGGCTAAAATTGGCCGGTGAGACAAAATCCAATGGACCGAAACCCGCTGGTGCGATCGAGGCTTGCAGCGGCGTTTGGCCTTGGTCGGGACGCTCGATATTGGCCAGCGGATGGCAACGCACCCCATCCTGGGTGATCGGTGCCGCCCCTTTGCCACCAGGATTTAGCCGGTCGCCGGCGCCGCCAAAGGCATGTTGCCAGTCGAGCCGCAGGCGCTCAAATGGCAACGCGTGAGACGCTTTACCATTGACCCAAAAACGATCGCCAAACGCCACCAGGCTTTTCTCCCGCTTGCCTACCGCGATTTTCACCAAACACGCGTCTTTTTGCGCTTGGTGATGCGTATAGGCATAGCCGGTGGCCAAAAACTCGGCGCAGGCCTTTGGGATCGCCAAATCCACCAGACCACCGCAGTCGGCAAGTTCATTTGCCGCCAGTTGCCATAACTCGGGTTCGGGCCGTAGGCGCGGCTGGCCACCCATATCAGCCAGGGCAAGGATCGACACCCCCAGGTGGTTGCGCCCTTGCCAACGCCACGGGCGATGCAATATTCCCAGCCGTAGAGGTTTGATGATTTTCATTGTAGGGTGTGCCGTGTGGTGGATCCTGCGGCGGACGCCGTAGTGAATAGCATGATGACCCGTGCCGCGACCCGTGCCGCGGCACGGGCCAAGAAGAACACCGTGCAGGTAGGCCAATCATTCATATAAACAGGGTGATCGCGCTGGTATTAAGGCTCAACAGGGTGTTGCGCATATCCAGCTGGCCCTTGCTAATGTTGATCCCCACCGTTTCCATCCGCATATCGGTATTGCACAGATGCATGCGGTGGCTAGAGGTCAACATTTGGTGACTTTCCACCGCCATTTGCGACAGGGTAAAACTCATCGAATTAATGGATTGCATTGAGCCGGTCATATTAAGCACATTGCCGGAGTGGGTTTCAACATGCCCTTCGATTTTATGCACCAGATTTTTGGTTTCAATCAGCGTCTCGCCGCCGCAGTTGATGGTGGTGTCCCCGTCGGTGCGCAGCGTGTAATTGCGTTCGGCCTGCTCGTTCCAGTTTCCTTTGATCCGGCGGGAGACGTCCCCCTGGACCTCAATGTCTTGATCACCCTGGATATGCTGTTTATCTACACCGTTAATTTCGCGGTTCACCCCCTTGGTATACACCATACGCGTGGGTTCTCGCCGACTTTGTTGTTGCTGGTTCACTCGACGGTCGGTGATGTCCCGCGCAGTGATGCCCGAGCACGGCGCCAGCGTTTGTTGGGCCAGGTTGTCACCGGTGCGTTCTGCGGGGCTAAGCTCCAGGCTGGCACCAAAAATGATTTTATTGCCGGCATCAAACATCAAGCAGTCCAGCGCATGGTGGCTCATGGTCTTGCCGGCAGACAAACAATGGTGATCGCTGACAAAGGTATGGGCGGAGCCGGCCACCACGTGGTAGTCGCCGCCGACAATCCCACTGGCTCTTCCTCCGGCGGTGACCATGCTGGTTTTACCCAGATGGAAAGTCTGCAGATCGGGTTGTAATTTGCTGGTGGTGCAGGAGCCCAGGTGAATAAACCGCGTCTTTCCCTTAACCTGGCGGGCAAGATCGCCATCGACGGTGATATTTTTATGCCGTTCAACCGTGATATTCATATCGCGCTCGGCATGCAGCGCAAACGCTTCCCGTCCCGGGGCATCTTCCATAAACCAGAAGCTGGCGTTGCCGACACCGCCTGCTTTGCTGCGGCTCATAAAGCCCATCTTGGTGGCGGCGGCAGGTAAATCCCAGGGCGGCATGGCATCCTCGTTATACACCCGGCCGGTGATAATGGGACGATCGGGATCGCCGTTGATAAAATCGACAATCACCTCTTCACCAACCCGGGGAACCTGCACGTTGCCATACTTCCAGCCAGCCCACTGACTGGATACCCGCACCCAGCATGAGCCCGTATCGTCACCGTTGCCGCGGCGATCCCAGCGGAACTTCACCTTGACTCGGCCATATTTATCCGTCCATACGGCCTTACCTACTGGCCCAGCCACCTCGGCGGTTTGCGGGCCATGGGTCTTTGGCCAAGGCGTCGAGCGGGCCGGACGCCAGACGGTGGTGGCAGGCACTACCGTAAAAGCAAGGTTCACTATGCCCGCGCTTTCCCCGTCGGCCAGATTATCGTGGCAGTGGTAGCGGCTATCGCACAATGAATATTCCACGCCGGTCACCAGGTAATTCAGTTCATCCGATGGCCGTGGGCAATGGCGGATGTGGAAGGTAAATCCCGGCGCTACACCGCGCGCCGTGGTTCGGCCCGCGACGGTACGCTGTGCGGCTTCGCAGGCCTGCTGGCGTATATGTGCCAAGAATTGACCCTGCTGGTGATCATCATAATGACCCGGCCAGTCAAACAGTTCGGTTTTCCCGCGGGCAAACGATGCCCGGCTTTGGCACGTTTGTGCCAAATGGGCCCGCGGTTTTTTGAAATCATAATCGTCAACGCTGCACAGCCTGGGGGTAATTTGATGTGTCGCCATCCAATGGTAAATGCCCTCACGGCAACCGTTAAGATCCATGCCCGCTTGTCGGTAGTCGATAGTGTCGTATCCCTTAAAGGGTCCGTGCGCCTGGGGAGAATCCGCTAATACCAGCGTATGTCCTTGATCATGATGCTTAAAATAATAATAGATTCCTTCATGTTCCATCAGCCGACTGAGAAAATCGAAGGTGCTTTCCTGGTACTGCACGCAGAAAGGATATGGATGATACTGACTGGTCAGCTGGTTTTCAAAACGAATACTAAACTCGTCCAAAATGGCGCCAATGATGTCAGGCAAGGTTTTTTCCTGCCAGATACGGCAATCTCGATTTTGCGTTAAATACCATAAAGCCGGTCGCAGCGTCACCGTATACAGCCGGTATTTTTCTGCTTGTAATTCGTAACCGCTGAATTCAATGGCGGTAATATGACCATGCAAATAGCGGCAACCTTGCGGTAATAGGGGGATTTCCAAACAAATATCCTGCCCTAACAGCGCGTCAAGATCCAAATCATTATTCCGGCTAAGGAACTCGGCGGTAAAATGATATAAAGATGAAAGAGATTCATGACCGGTTAGCCGTTTAAAAATAAACTCTTGCGCCGCGTTGCCAGCCAAGGGGGTATGCGCAATAATTTGATTGTACATACTGTTCCTTATTATTTAGTCGATTAACTCGGTCCAATTGGACATTATAAAATTTTCGCGCCAGGGGGGTATCAGGTGATTACCTGATCCCATCAGCCCCGTCATCTTTCAAACCGCAGGTGCGTTGGCGGCGCTCATTCACCCGAATCACTTACCAGGGTAAGCTCATCGGGTTCTTTTACTTGCCGCTTTCCTGCAGTTTGAAAGCTATAGGGGCTGGCGTCATCTTTCAAACCGCAGGTGCGTTGGCGGCGCTCATTCACCCGAATCACTTACCAGGGTAAGCTCATCGGGTTCTTTTACTTGCCGCCTTCCTGCCGCTTGAAAGCTATAGGGGCTGGCGTCATCTTGCAAACCGCAGGTGCGTTGGCGGCGTCTAACTGTATTCGACCAGACCCAGCCGGTGGGACCAGTGCACCAGTTCGATGGCCTTATGGACGTCCAGTTTGCGCATAATATTCAGTCGGTGGGTTTCTACGGTTTTCGGGCTGATGGACAAGTTGGTGGCAATCGTTTGATTCGCCACGCCTTCAGCAATCTGCTTAAGAACCTGTCGTTCCCGTAAGGTGAGCGACAGCGGGTGGGAAACGGCGCTGTTCATGAGTCTAAATACACGAAAATGATCCAACGCCGGATCGATATAGCGTTTTTTGCCGGCGGCCGCCTGGATCGCCGCCAATAAAATGTGCTGCGGGCTTCCTTTGAGCACAAAACCCAAGGCGCCAAGGCGTAGCACGTTGGCGGCGTGATGTTCACCCTGGCGTGAGGTGAGAACCACAATGCGCATCGCTGGCCAGCGCCTAAGCAGTTGGGCGAGGACATCTTGTCCATCCATGCCGGGCAACCCTAAATCAAGAATGACAATATCCGGGTTGAGGTCACCGCATAGCCGATAAACAGCAAGACCGTTATCGGCCTGGCCAACGACCTCAAAATGCGGATAAGGCCTAAGCATGGATTTAATACCATTAATAATTAATTCATGATCATCAACCAATATGAGTTTTTTTTTCATCGGAATTCTCTCGCTTGCCGCCTTGCTGCGACTCGACATCTATTGGGTATATCAATCCTATTTTTATTTTCGACGGCGCTGAGACGCAAGCGAATCGCCTGATAGTCAAACCATTGGCGCAGGGTTATAGGGGGATGGAATATATATAGGGTGTATGCATAAATATTATTTGAAATATGTCGGGATGATTAAACGCCTTGAGCATAATCTAGTGATAAAATAAATCAAGAACCCGACTGATGAAAAAGGAATTATAAGCGGGATGTTTCAACTCGGTTTAGTCAACGAAGGTTTTTGCCTTAATCACGGACGCTAATTAAGTGATCGTCTTCATGTTATTGACCCGCGAGTCGGTTTTCGTTGGACGAGGAGGTGCATCAGGCATATACCCTAAATAACGTGAGTGGCAGGAAAACCAACGCTGATGCAACGTGAAGTATGGCGGGTATCTTATTTTCATCCGTCACCTTTTGTTATTCAACCAGGAGCATACGATGAAGTTACTGCGATACGGTCAGCCAGGTGAAGAGCGTCCGGGGATCTTGGACCATGAAGGCCGGATACGCAGCCTGTCAGGGCATATTCAGGATGTGGGTGGCGCGGCGTTGTTACCCTCGTCCCTTGATCTGCTGCGTACAGTGGATATTTCGCAGTTACCGCTGGTGGTAGGTGCGCCGCGTTTGGGGCCATGCGTCGCACAGGTAGGCAAGTTTGTGTGTATTGGTTTGAATTACGCCGACCATGCCGCAGAAACCGGTGCGGCCATACCAAAGGAACCGATTGTCTTCAATAAATGGGTAAGTGCGATCAATGGCCCCAATGACGATGTACAGATCCCGCGCCAATCCACCAAAACCGACTGGGAAGTTGAACTGGGGGTGATTATTGGGCAAGGAGGACGTTATATCAGCGAGCAGGACGCGATGAAACACGTGGCCGGTTATTGTGTGGTCAATGATATTTCCGAGCGTGAATGGCAAATTGAGCGGGGCGGTACCTGGGATAAAGGCAAGGGTTGCGACACCTTTGGCCCTATTGGCCCATGGCTGGTGACCGCAGATGAGATTGCCGATCCCCAGCAGCTGAGCCTGTGGTTGGAAGTGGACGGTCAACGCCATCAACAGGGCAATACCGCTACCATGATCTTTAGCGTTCAGCAGATTATTAGTTATCTGAGCCGTTTTATGAGCCTGCAAAGTGGCGATGTGATTGCCACCGGTACGCCGCCAGGAGTCGGGCTCGGCCATAAACCGCAGCCGATCTTCCTGCGTGCAGGTCAGACCATGCGTTTAAGCGTCGAGGGGTTAGGTGAACAGCAGCAACGGACGGTTTCTGCTTAGCGCCTGATGACCCCCAGGGATTTTTTGCCTTTCGTCGCGAAATGGAGACACATAATATACTGATGTTTATTAGCTAATTAATTTATAGCGGAATAGCGTCTCTTATGCGCGACAAATCAGGCAAAAAAAAGGATGTCGCAGGCACGGCGCGTTACAGAGAAAACGACGGTGATCGGGAGAGCGCCGCCGTACAAGGCGGGTGATCTGCCTTGGAGATAATAATCTGGTCACGTTCGTAAGGTTGGCATGAAAACTGCTTTGATTTGGGTGTAGATGCTCATTCCATCTCTTATGTTCGCGTTTACGCCTCATAAACCCAGGAATGACGCAGAGCCAAAATTACGGTGCCTATGGTCCAATCTTTCGATGAGCTTTTCATCAGATATTCCGGACACAACGTTGAGTGAGGCACCGGCCCGGTGGTCTTATTGACCTGACTTGATTAACACTTGCCGTTATGGCAAGTGTTTTTTTTTTACTATTGAGCAGTTTAAAGCGTGAGTTTCAGACATTCGTGTCGCATTTTTGCCGACTCTTCCGGCAGATGGAGATGATCGAATACCTCGGCCAACCAGGCGTAATCGTGGGCATCCGGGCGCTGTTTTAACGCCGCGCGAAAAGCATCGGCCGCGCCTTGCCACTCACCGCGCTTCATCAGTAATTGACCCATAGTGCTAGAAAGCAACGGTGTATCGCCTTGTTGTTTTATCTGCTGACGCACCGCTTTTTCCAACTGCTCAGGGTCACCGGTTTTTAGTCTCGGCAATAGCAGCAACAGTTGATCATTCTGCTGATTTTTCAGTCCACTGACGATGATGCTCTGAGCGGTATCATGATCGTTACACACGATCAGATGTTCGGCCAGGGTCGCCAACAGTGCGTTATCGTGGCGGATTTTCCGGCTTTGGCTGCGCCACCAGTCGTTGAGCCCTGCGCTGCCTTCGTTTTCCATGATCTGATCCATCAGTCCATGGTACGCCTGATGTTCCAATTCCAGGATTTTGGCGTCGTCATAAAGCTGTACCTTGCGCATGGCTGGCAAGATATCCAATAACACCTGCCAGGCATGGGTACGAATAAACGCCTGTTCGGCGAGACGCAAGACCTCCGGATGGCGAGGCGCGCAGTCCAGTAGATGGTCGGCGCCATGGCGTGCGGCATGATTTTCATTGCGCGCCAATTGGATGCGTACCCGGGTAATATCTACCGGCAACTGATCGTCATCGGCAGCTTCCATTGCCCGTTCGAGATGCTGGTTCGCCCGTAGGTCGTCACCGCGCTGCTGGGCCGCTTCGGCGGCCAGTAAATAATTTACCACCGGCTGATCGGCATGATCGGCATTACGGGTCAGCAATTTCTCGACCTGTCGATAATCGCCCTCTGCCAACTTCATCAACGCGGCTTCGGTATGTTTGCGGGCGCGATGATGTTTACGGCCACGAAACCAGCTCTGGGTACGGGCACCGGTACGAAAAATCCGCCGGAGCAGCCACTCCAGCAAAAACAAAATCACCAGTGTGACAATCAGCATAATTGCCAGGCCGGTCACGCTGGTTTCGATATTGTAATTATCGGTCTGGATAAGAACATACCCTTGGTGCCCAGCGACCATGGGTCCGACCACAATGCCGGCAAACAGCAGGATGAACAGTAACAATACGCGTAGCATGACTTATTCCCCCTGGCCGGTAGCCGGTTGCTGCGCCAGCAGGTTTCGAACGCGAGTCTGCATCAATTTTTCCAATAGTGGCGGGCTGGTTAACTGTGCCGGCACATCCATATTGATGGACTGTTGGCTGAGGTTGTCCAGTTCGCTGAGGAAAGCGCGGGTATTGGCGTCGTCGGTATCAAAATAGGCGCGCACCCAGGTCGAGACAGTCTCCAGGGATTGCTGGTAGACTTCATTTTGATGGCGCGGCACCGCGAGGGCGGCGATCAACAGGCGGGCGCGGATGTTTTCACGTAGATAAATATCCTGATTAGGCGCCAGCAGGGGTTCGGCACCGGTATCGCGGCGTCGGATGGTAATAAAGTCATTCATGAAGTTGTGCCAGCTCTTGCTCAGGTTCTGCCGCCATTCGTGCAATGAGCTAGACAACTCCTGTCCGCCGTCACTGTCCATCGGTGATTGATCGCTGTTGTTGTCAGCCAGACGTAGGTTGTCCACCTGATTTGACAGTTGGTTCACCCGCATAAAAATACCGTCAAAGTCCACTTGGCTGACGGCAGCGAGGCTGGCAATATCCTCGGTAATCGCGCGGCGCACACCCATCAGGCTGGGATCGTTCATCTGCGCCAGGCTAACATCGGCGTCTTTTAGCAACACGCTGGCGGTGAGGACATCATGGTCACTCCAGAGTTTCTGTCCGGCCTGTTTGACCAGAAAATTTGCCTGCGCCAGCAACCAGGTATTGGCATCGGAGCCGGAGATGGTGGCGACTTTATCGCGCAATTCGTTAAGTTGCTTATCCTGGCTGGCCGCCTGCTGCTGCTGTGCAGCGGAGAGTTCCTGAGTTTGCTGGCTCAGCGCGGTCTGATTGTCCTGCTGCTGTTGTTGTTGCTTGTGTTGCAGCGCCTCGAGGCGAGACTGCAGTTGTTGGTTAACCGCGGTTTGCTCTTTTATCTGTCGGCTGCTGTAACTGTAAAAAATCGCTGCCAGCAGGAACGTCAGCAAAATGGCCAGTATGGCCAACAGCATACTCAGCGACAGCTTACCCCGCCGGGTGGCCGGCGGCCGGTTGTCGGGGGGAACCATCCCGCCGGGGGCGCTGCGAGTGTTAGCTGACCCCGCCATGGTTTCGCCGGCGTTTGATGGCGTCGCTTTTGGGGTTTGCGCTGCCTTGGCCGCCTCATCCTGTGGCGTCGTTGGAGTAGAGTGTTCCGTCATATTGGCCTATCCCATAGTTAAATTTAGAGCAGTACGCGCATTAGCGCATCGTTGTCTGCCGCGTTTGCTACGACGATGTCCGTCCAGCCCAATTGGCGGGCTAGAGCCCCTAAACGTTCGCTCACCACGATCAACCGACATTGCAGTAGCCAAGAAGCATGAAAGTAATCAGGAATTAAAGTATAGAATTGATGCAACATTTCGCCGCTGGTTATGATCAAAGTATTGACCTCTAGCTGTAGGCATCGCCGACTTTGCTGCTCGCCATCGTAGTGTACCGGACTACGCTGATAACATTCACTGTAGCAGACCTTGGCTCCTCGCTGGTGTAACGCGTCTTCCAATACTTCACGTCCGCCGTTGCCGCGCAGGATTAGCGTGTTCAACCCCTCCACCCGGCTGAGTGCCGGTAAGGCCAGAAGGTGTTCGCTGCTTTCACCGTCGCGGGGATAGTCCACCGGCAATCCGCTGGCGGTATGCAGACTTATCCCGCTGGAGCGTCCCACTGCGAGATAGTGTAGATGGGATGGCCAGGATAACCCCTGGCGAGTCAGGAACGGATGGGCGTAATTTACCGCATGTTGCGACACGACAATGACTAAATCCCCCGGCGCCAAGGCTGCCAGTCGAGCGGGCAGTTGAGCCAGCTCCCGGCCCGGAGAAAAGTCAATCAACGGTAGATGCCAGGCGGGCCGGCCCTGGGCCCGCAGGCGATTGACCAACTGTTCACCGGCGGGTGAGGGGCGGGTCACCAGAATGCTCATTTGATCGTTTTCTCCTGATTATCACCAGCATAAACCTGATCGAGTATCTCGCGTGCGCCGCGGCTCAACAATTCTTCTGCCAGCCTAATGCCAAGGTGTACACCCTGATCCAAGGCGGAGCGGCCTTCAGTGCGGATCACCCGGCGGCCGTCGGGCGACCCTACCAGCGCGCGCAGCCATAGCTGGTCGCCCACAATTTCCGCATAACTGCCAATCGGCACCTGGCAGCCACCTTCCAGGCGAGCGTTCATGGCACGCTCGGCACCGATGCAAATCGCCGTATCGTTATGTTGCAGCGGCGCCAGCAGCGTACGGGTGCGATCATCGTCCAGCCGGCATTCGATTCCGATTGCGCCTTGCCCAACGGCGGGTAGGCACAATTGCGGATCCAACGGCTGGCGGATTCGCTCTGGCAGCGCCAAACGCTTTAGGCCAGCCACCGCCAGGATCACCGCGTCGTATTCACCGCGATCCAGTTTCGCCAATCGGGTACCGACGTTGCCGCGCAAATCACGGATCACCAGATCGGGCCGCCGCTCCCGCACTTGGCATTGCCGGCGCAGACTGGATGTGCCTAACACGCTGCCCAGCGGCAGGTCATCCAGACTGGCATAGTGCGGTGAGACAAAGGCGTCGCGGGGATCATCCCGCTGACAAATGGTCACCAGACCCAACCCATCGGGAAAACCGACCGTCACATCTTTAATACTGTGTACGGCAATATCGGCGCGGTCCTCGATCAACGCCCGTTCAAGCTCCTTGACGAAGAGCCCCTTACCGCCAACCTTCGACAACGGCGTATCGAGCAAAACATCGCCCCGGGTCACCATGGGCACCAACTCCACGCGTAAAGCGGGGTGGTAAAACCGAAGCTGGCGTTGAATTTCTTGAGCTTGCCACAACGCCAGAGGGCTTTGCCGGGTGGCGATCCTTATCAGGGTATCTTGCATAATTGGGTTACCGTATATCGCATTCTATCGCCATTCTACCATCGATAGTAACGCGCTGTAAGTTATCAGAATCCGGTAATGACTGCGTTGGCTGCATGCCCGGTTAAGGGAACATAAGGGTTGCTATAGGGAAAAGTGTTATAATTAACGAGTATAGGCTAAAGGGTTCTCGTTGCAGCACGACGGCAAGCGAGGAAAGCCAACACACCTGTCACGCATATTATTTAGGGTATAACTTAACTTTCTTTACGCTCAAACAGCAAGGTGTTAAATTGATCACGTTTCCAGCAATTAGCGGCCGACCATTATTCTAAATTATTACCCGGCCGGATATGGGAATAGGTTCTTTTAGGCACCGGGATAACCAGGCGAGACGTCTTGTACTTCTATATCGAGACATTGAAACAGAGACTGGATGCGATCAACCAACTACGGGTAGATCGGGCTTTGGCGGCCATGGGGCCGGCCTTTCAACAAGTTTACAGTCTGCTGCCAACCTTATTACATTATCATCATCCAATGCTACCGGGTTACCTTGAAGGTGACGTACCCTGCGGCGTTTGCTTCTATACGTCTGATGAAACCCAATCCGCCTGGCTAAGCCACATCACCGAACACGCCGTTGCACCCTTAGTCGTTCCCCCCAGTGGCGAACGGCCGATTACCGGTGTCTACTCCATGGGTAGCACCTCGTCCATTGGGCAAAACGCCAACTCCGATCTGGATATTTGGGTTTGCCACCAGTCTTGGCTGGATAATGAAGAACGCCGCCAATTGCAGCGGAAATGCTCGCTACTGGAAATATGGGCGGGCACTCAAGGGGTGGATGTTAACTTTTTCCTGATTGATGAAAACCGGTTTCGGCGTAATGAAAGTGGCAATCTGGGGGATGAGGACTGCGGTTCTACCCAGCATATTTTGCTATTGGATGAATTTTACCGCACTGCCGTGCGTATGGCCGGCAAACGGTTGTTATGGAATATGGTGCCGGGGGATGAGGAGGATCACTATGACGAATACGTCATGTCCTTGTACGCGCGCGGCGCGTTGACCCCGAATGAATGGCTTGATTTAGGCGGTTTGGACACCCTGTCCGCCGAAGAGTACTTTGGTGCCAGTCTATGGCAGTTATATAAAAGCATAGATTCCCCTTATAAAGCAGTGCTCAAGACCTTGCTGCTGGAAGCCTATTCTTGGGAATATCCCAACACTCAGCTGTTGGCGATGAACATCAAGCAGCACCTGCACGACGGTGAAATTGTTTCTTATGGTCTTGATCCTTATTGCATGATGCTCGAAAGGGTTACGTATTACCTGACGCAAATCAATGATCTCACTCGGCTGGATCTGGTGCGGCGCTGTTTTTACCTCAAAGTGTGCGAAAAATTATCGCTGACCCCGCAAAGTGTGGTCTGGCGGCGAGAAATTCTCAGTCAGCAGGTGAAAGAATGGGGCTGGGACGAGGCGCGCCTGAGTATGCTTGACGATCGGGCCAATTGGAAGATCGGCCGGGTGCGCGAAGCGCATAACGAGCTGCTTGACGCCATGATGCAAAGCTACCGCAACCTGATTCGCTTTGCGCGGCGCAACAACCTGAGCGTCAGCGCCAGTCCGCAGGACATCGGGGTGTTGACCCGTAAACTCTATGCGGCCTTCGAAGCGCTGCCAGGCAAAGTCACACTGATCAACCCTCAGATCTCTCCCGACTTGTCTGAGCCGAATCTGACGTTTATTCATGTGCCGCAAGGGCGAGCCAATCGGGCTGGCTGGTATCTGTATAACCAGTCGCCAGAGATGGAATTTATCATCAGCCATCAGCCGCTGGAATATAACCGCTACCTTAACAAGCTGGTGGCCTGGGCTTGGTTTAACGGCTTGCTGACCAGCAAAACCCAACTGCATATTAAGGGCAGCGAGTTATGCGATCTGCCCCGGCTGCAGGAGCTGGTGGCAGATGTGTCACGCAATTTCCCATTGCGCGTTCCCGCGCCGACGCCTAAAGCCTTGTATAGCCCATGTGAAATCCGCCACCTGGCGATTATCGTTAATCTTGAGCACGACCCGACCGCCGTATTCCGCAACCAGGTGGTGCACTTTGATTTCCGTAAGCTTGATGTGTTCAGCTTCGGGCAGCAGCAAGAGTGCCTGGTAGGCAGTATTGATTTGCTGTATCGCAACTCCTGGAATGAAGTGCGTACGCTGCACTTCAACGGCGAGCAGGCGGTATTGGAAGGCTTGAAAACCATTCTGGGCAAAATGCATCAGGACGCCTCGCCGCCGGATACGGTGGAGGTATTCTGCTACAGCCAGCATTTACGCGGTCTGATCCGCACCCGGGTACAACAGTTGGTGGCCGATTGCATCGAACTGCGCCTCTCCAGCACCCGCCAGGATCCTGCGCGCTTTAAAGCGGTGCGGGTGGCCGGCCAAACCTGGGGACTGTTTTTCGAGCGGTTGAGTGTTTCAGTGCAAAAGTTGGAGAACGCCATTGAATTTTATGGTGCCATTTCCAATAACAAGCTGCATGGTTTATCGATTCAAATGGAAACCGAAAGGATCAATCTTCCGCCGGTGGTGGATGGCTTCGCCAGCGAAGGTATTATCCAATTTTTCTTTGAAGACAGTGGCGATGATAACCAGGGTTTTAATATTTATATTCTGGATGAAACCAACCGTGTCGAGGCGTATCACCATTGTGAGGGCAGCAAAGAAGAGCTGGTGCGGGATGTGAGCCGTTTTTACTCGTCCTCCCATGACCGCTTTACCTATGGTTCAAGCTTTATCAATTTCAATCTGCCGCAGTTTTATCAGATCATGCAACTGGATGGCCGAACCCAGGTGGTGCCATTTCGCAGTACCGTGTTATCCCAGCTGTGTCCGGCACCCTACGAGCAGGACGTCTCGCCGCGCCAGCAAGCCCATCTTTAATTCGCCTTTAGGTTATGTCCCTTACCCCACGCTGGGTTATGGCAGGCGGTTGGAACCGGGTTATCCGCTGTCTGAGCGCCGATGGTGCTGCACTTCGACATCTGGCAACGCCGATTACTATTGCTTTTCAGGATCTAACTGCGATGATAGACGGCTTGAAAGCATGAATGACAGGTAATTTATCCCATGAAAAAGCCATTACGCCTTATTATGCTGGCGTTTTTAGTTCTAGGATTGAACGGATGCGGACTAAAAGGACCGCTTTATTTTCCCCCGGCTGAAAAACCCGTCCAAAAACCCAAACTGACCCAGACCGGCACAGCAACGCAATCACCGGTGCAGACCGCGAATCCAAGTGCCAGCAGCCAGACGACGCCCACCAAGGTGTTGCCGTAACCGCGAGACAGTCGCATCCGTTACTAAGACGCGCTATGCTGCGTCTAAGGGTTACTCAGCGGAGTGAGATATGCAGTTTTCCAAAATGCACGGCCTGGGAAACGACTTTATGGTCGTGGATGCCGTCACGCAAAATGTCTACTTTTCGCCGGAATTGATTCGCCGTTTGGCGGATCGGCATATTGGCGTCGGATTCGACCAATTATTAGTGGTGGAACCTCCGTACGACCCGGAGCTGGATTTTCATTATCGTATTTTTAACGCCGATGGCAGCGAAGTGGCACAATGCGGCAATGGTGCCCGTTGTTTCGCCCGTTTTGTGCGGATGAAAAGTTTAACCAATAAACGTGAAATACGCGTCAGTACGCAAACGGGCCGCATGGTATTAACCATCACCAATGACGAGTTGGTGCGGGTCAATATGGGCGAACCGAACTTTGATCTGCAGGCGGTGCCTTTTCGCGCCACCAAGGCAGAGAAGACCTATATTATGCGGGTTGCGGAACAAACCATATTGTGCGGCGTGGTTTCCATGGGCAACCCCCACTGTGTCATCACGGTTGATGATGTCGATAACGCACCAGTAGGTTCCCTTGGGCCGTTGCTGGAAAACCATGAGCGCTTTCCGGAACGGGCGAACATTGGGTTTATGCAGATAGTGGATCCACAGCATATCCGTTTGCGGGTTTATGAACGTGGCGCCGGCGAGACCCAAGCTTGCGGCAGCGGCGCTTGCGCGGCGGTGGCGGTAGGCATCCAGCAGGGAGTGCTCGCGGAGCGAGTGGACGTCGATCTCCCGGGAGGGCAACTGCAAATTGTCTGGAAGGGACCGGGTTCTTCGTTATTTATGACCGGGCCGGCTACGCATGTCTACGACGGATTTATTCATCTATGAAATACCTAGGGGAGCAGTTTGATCCGGCGTTGCGGCTTGACGACCGAACGGTCGCGCAATTTTTGCAAGATAACCCGGATTTTTTTATCCGCAACGCCTGTCAGGTTGAGCAAATGCGCGTGCCCCATGTCAACCGCGGCAGCGTTTCATTGCTCGAGTGGCAACTGGCCCGTCAGCGCCATCATATTCGGCAGCTGGAGGATGATATCTCCCGGTTAATCGAACAGGCTACGCTAAACGAACAGCTGTTTAAGAGTCTGCTGGGTCTGCAATCCGATCTGGTGGCGGCCGACGGTCTGCTGGATATGCTTAACCGCCTGCAACGTTGGGCGCGTAGCTTGGGATTATCCGGGGCGCACGTGCGTTTGTTTACCGATAAGTGGTTCATCGGCGCACCGTCGGATTTTACCCACTTAGGTCTATCACGCACCGCGTTTGAGCCGTTGCGTATTCAGCGTCTGGGGCAGCATAATCATTATCTCGGCACGCTTAACGGTCCGGAACTGCTGCAACTGTTGCCCCAGGCCAGACAGGTGGGCTCAGTGGCGATATCCCTGATGGGCGAGCGAGGTGATCTCGGCGTACTGACCTTTACCAGCCGTGATAACCAACATTATCAGCCGGGCATGGGGACTGAATTGTTGCAACAACTGGCGATCTTGCTGCCAGGACTGCTGGCTCACTGGGTCGGACGTTCATGACAGCCGTTTGCTCGCCGTTACGACAGGATGTAGATGCGTTTTTACGCTATCTGCGCGTCGAGCGACAGCTCAGTCCGCTCACCCAGACCAGTTACGATCGCCAACTCACCGCCCTACTGGTGATCGGCGATGACCTGGGACTGAGTACCTGGCAGCAGTTGGACGTGACCCACGTCAGGTCCATGGCAACCCGCAGTAAACGCCATGGCTTACAGTCTGCCAGCCTGGCGCTGCGTTTATCGGCGCTACGCAGTTTCCTCGACTGGATGGTGGCGGGGGGCAAACTAAAGGCGAATCCCGCCAAAGGGGTTTGCGCACCTCGTGCCGGGCGCCATTTACCCAAAAACATGGATGTGGATGAAGTCAGCCGGTTGCTCGACATTGACCCCCATGATCCTTTGGCGGTGCGCGATCGCGCCATGCTGGAAGTGATGTATGGCGACGGGCTGCGCCTGGCGGAATTGGTTAATTTGGATTGCGGACATATTGACTTGCTGGCCGGTGAGGTTTGGGTGGTGGGCAAAGGCAATAAAGAGCGTAAATTGCCGTTGGGCAAAAGCGCCATTACCTGGCTGGAGCATTGGTTGGCGCTGCGCGAGGTGTTCGCCCCGCAGGATGATGCGGTGTTTGTCGCCAAAACCGGCAAGCGTATCTCTATGCGTAATGTACAAAAGCGCTTTGCTGAATGGGGAATCAAACAGGGCATTGAGAGCCATGTCCATCCCCATAAGCTGCGTCATTCATTTGCCACTCATATGCTTGAATCCAGCGGTAACCTGCGGGCAGTGCAGGAATTGCTTGGCCATGCCAACCTATCCACTACGCAAATATATACCCACCTGGATTTCCAGCATCTGGCGTTGGTCTATGATGCCGCTCACCCACGAGCCAAACGAGGGAAAACCTGATGCGCTTTTATCGACCTCTGCGCGCGTTTAGTGCAATAACCTTTGATTTAGACGACACCCTTTATGACAACCGACCGGTAATTACCCGCACAGAGCAACAATCGATCACCTTTTTACGCCATTATCATCCGGCACTGAAAACGCTTGATGGCGATCATTACCAGCGAATCCGGGCCGAACTGCGTAGTCAGGAGCCGGATATTTACCACGACGTTACCCGCTGGCGTTGGCGCTCGGTGGAACTGGCGATGCGTAAACAGGGGCTGGATGTGGCACAATCACGTCTCGGCGCCGATGCCGCCATGGCGGAGTTTGCCCGTTGGCGCAGTGACATCAACGTGCCTGACGCCACCCATCAGACGCTACGCGCGCTCGCGGCACGCTGGCCGCTGGTGGCGATCACCAACGGCAATGCTTGCCCTCAGGCATGTGGTCTGGGTGACTATTTCGCGTTTGTGCTGCGCGCGGGGCCGGATGGTCGCGCCAAACCGTATCGCGATATGTATCATCGAGCGGCGATCAAGTTGGATATGCCGTTAAACAGTATTCTGCACGTGGGTGATGATCTGGTGGCGGATGTTGCCGGTGCGCTACGCTGTGGCATGCAGGCGTGCTGGATTAACGATCGCGGCACCGACGTTTATCATGCGCCTAACGCGCGATTATTACCGCATATTGAAATTTCGCGGTTGGCATCTCTTACCGCTTTGTTATAATCTTCAATATATCTGTATAAATAACCAGTGCATTGATGCCATCGCGGTGTAAAAACAACACGGGGTGGTAAAATTGGTGTCGTCAAAAAGGTCCCCTATGGACGTCTCAGATTTGCTGGAAAGTCTCAACGACAAACAACGTGAAGCCGTGGCCGCGCCGCGTGGCAACCTTTTGGTGCTGGCCGGTGCGGGCAGCGGCAAAACCCGCGTATTGGTGCATCGCATTGCCTGGCTGTTGTCGGTGGAAAACTGTTCACCGTATTCCATCATGGCGGTGACCTTTACCAATAAGGCTGCGGCCGAGATGCGCCATCGCATTGAGCATCTGATCGGCACCGGCCAGGGGGGGATGTGGATTGGCACCTTTCATGGTCTGGCGCACCGTTTGCTGCGCGCCCATCATCTGGACGCCAACCTGCCGCAGGATTTTCAAATCCTCGACAGCGAGGACCAGTTGCGGTTGCTTAAGCGGATCATCCGCGCCCTGAACATTGATGAGAAACAATGGCCGCCGCGTCAGGCCATGTGGTACATCGGCGGCAAAAAAGATGAAGGCCTGCGCCCCCAGCACGTAGAGAGTTATGGCAATCCGGTAGAGGCCACCTGGTTGCGTATCTACCAGGCTTATCAGGAGGCCTGTGATCGCGCCGGGCTGGTGGATTTTGCCGAACTGCTGCTGCGCGCCCACGAGCTTTGGCTTAACAAACCCCATATCCTCAAGCATTATCGCGAGCGTTTCAGTAATATTCTGGTGGATGAGTTTCAGGATACCAACCGCATTCAATATGCCTGGATCAGGCTGCTGGCCGGCGATAACGGTAATGTCATGATCGTGGGTGACGATGATCAGTCCATCTATGGCTGGCGCGGCGCGCAGGTGGAAAATATTCAGCGCTTTCTGGATGATTTCCCCGGTGCGCATACCGTGTGTCTCGAACAGAACTACCGATCCACCAGCAACATTCTTAAGGCTGCCAATGCCCTGATCGCCCATAATGGCGGCCGATTGGGTAAAAATTTGTGGACCGAGGACGGTGAAGGCGAACCGATCTCGGTCTATTGCGCGTTTAATGAGCTCGATGAGGCGCGTTTTGTGGTCAACCGCATCAGGACCTGGCAGGAAGCCGGTGGTGCGCTTTGTGACAGCGCGATCCTGTACCGCAGCAATGCCCAGTCCCGGGTGCTGGAAGAGGCTTTGTTACAAAATGCCATGCCCTATCGTATCTATGGCGGCCAACGTTTTTTCGAACGTCAAGAAATCAAGGATGCGCTGGCATATCTGCGTTTGATCGCCAATCGAAATGACGATGCGGCCTTTGAGCGGGTGGTTAATACTCCTACGCGGGGCATTGGCGATCGGACCCTTGACGTGGTGCGACAGGTGGCCCGAGATCGTCAACTGACGATGTACCAGGCGACGCAGGTCATTTTACAAGAACGGGTGTTAGCCGGTCGCGCGGCGTCCGCCATGCAGCGCTTTTTGGAGCTCATCGATGCTCTGGCGGAAGAGACGGTCGATTTGCCGCTGCACGTACAAAGCGATCGGGTGATTAAAAATTCCGGTCTGTGGATGATGTATGAACAGGAAAAAGGTGAAAAAGGCCAGGCGCGTATCGAAAACCTTGAGGAATTGGTCACCGCGACGCGGCAATACAGTTATCAAGATGAAGATCAGGATTTGATGCCGCTACAGGCCTTTTTGTCCCATGCGGCGTTGGAAGCGGGTGAAGGTCAGGCCCATGCCAACCAGGATGCAGTGCAATTGATGACACTGCATTCCGCCAAAGGGCTGGAGTTTCGCCAGGTGTTTATCGTTGGCATGGAGGAGGGCATGTTCCCGAGCCAAATGTCGCTTGATGAGGGCGGACGGCTGGAAGAAGAGCGTCGTCTGGCTTATGTGGGCGTGACCCGGGCCATGGAAAAACTCACCATTACCTATGCTGAAACCCGCCGCCTGTATGGTAAAGAAGCCTTTCATCGCCCGTCGCGCTTTGTCGGCGAACTGCCAGAGGAGTGCGTTGAGGAAGTGCGGCTGCGCGCCAGCGTAACCCGGCCGGCTAATCATCAACGTATGGGAACCCCATTGAGCGAAAATGACAGCGGTTATACCTTGGGACAGCGGGTTAGACACCCAAAATTTGGTGAAGGCACGGTGATCAACCTGGAGGGCAGTGGTGAGCATAGCCGTGTGCAGATTGCCTTTCAGGGACAAGGAATCAAGTGGCTGGTGGCGGCCTATGCCCGGCTGGAAACGGTGTGAAGATGATGAATTCCGGTGTTGGGCTCCTATCGGTTCCCATTTTGGGTTGACTGTGTGAAAAATCAACAGTAAGCGTTGCTTGTGTATTGACAGACTTTTTCATCTCGGCGTAACATGCGCGCACTATAACTGTATGAGGATCACGCCTTGGACGCCCCCAGTAGATGCTGGCTCGATAATCTGTTAAACAGGTGCTACCACTAAGGCTATCCTCAAGCTGATAGCCGCGGTGGTTATCAGCGACCCTCATTCTGTGTCGCTCTGAGTCAGATCTGTGACGGTCTGAAACGTTGGGTGGCATTTTCACCTCCTGTTTCTGCTTTCTAATGCGTTTCCTGATTGTCACCGCTAAGGAAGCTATGGCGTATGCTTAACGCGTTTACATTAGAACAAAATCGCCTGTCTCGTCTCGAGCTGGATGAATCAGATACTCTGGCCGATTCGGTTTGGGTGGATTTGATCGAGCCGGGTGATGATGAACGGAACCGGGTTCAGGCAGAACTGGGTCAAAGCCTGGCGACGCGGCTTGAGTTGGAGGATATTGAGGCTTCCGCCCGTTTTTTCGAAGACGAGGACGGGTTGCATATCCACTCATTCTTTTTTTATGAAGATGCCGAAGACCACGCAGGTAACGCTACCGTGGCATTTACCATTCGCGACGGTCGGCTGTATACCCTGCGCGAGCGTGAACTGCCTGCGTTCCGGTTGTATCGGATGCGCGCCCGTAGCCAGGTTCTGACCGATGGAAACGCGTATGAACTGCTGCTCGATTTATTCGAAACCAAAATTGAGCAATTGGCCGATGAAATAGAAAATATCTACAGCGATTTGGAAGCGCTCAGTCTGGTCATTATGGAAGGCCGCCAGGGCGATGACTATGATGAGGCCCTGTCGACGCTGGCGGAACTGGAAGATGTGGGTTGGAAAGTTCGCCTGTGTCTGATGGATACGCAGCGCGCGCTGAATTTTCTGGTGCGCAAGGCGCGGCTACCGTCTGGTCAGTTGGAGCAGGCCCGTGAAATCCTGCGCGATATCGAATCGCTGTTGCCGCATAACGAATCCCTGTTCCAGAAGGTTAACTTCCTGATGCAGGCGGCGATGGGGTTTATCAATATTGAACAAAACCGGATTATCAAAATATTCTCGGTGGTGTCGGTGGTATTCCTGCCGCCCACGTTGGTCGCATCCAGTTACGGTATGAACTTCACATTTATGCCCGAGCTGAAATGGTCATTTGGTTATCCTGGCGCCATTGCCGTCATGATCCTGGCGGGGCTAGCCCCGTATCTCTATTTCAAGCGTAAAAATTGGCTCTAGCGGTAAGAATGAAACACTTTCCCCCCATCGCCCAATGGGCCACATTGCTGTTATGTTCTTTGGCGCTGGGATTTAGCCTGCAGCATATCAACTTCCCCGCCGCGCTGCTGATGGGGCCCATGTTAGTGGGCGTAGTGATGGCGCTGTGTGGTACAACCATCAGTATAGATCCGCGGGTGTTTATCGGTTGCCAATCGATTCTCGGCTGTATGATCGCCCTGACACTGTTACCGGGTATTCTCACCGTCCTGCTTGCCGACTGGTTGTTGGTGCTGTTGGTATTGATGATGACGCTGTTGGCGAGCGGCTTATCGGGTTGGTTGCTGGTGAGGTTCAGCAGCCTGCCCGGGCCAACCGGCGCGTGGGGTTCCTCTCCAGGCGGTGCTTCGGCCATGGTGGCTATGGCGGGAGAGTTCGGCGCAGATGTACGCCTGGTGGCGTTTATGCAGTATTTGCGTGTGCTGTTTGTAGCCGCAGCAGCAGCCACGGTCGCTCACCTGAGTATGGAAAATGGCGTGGGCCTGACACCGGAGGTCGAATGGTTCCCGTCGCTGGATGCGCGTTTTGCCGCGACGCTGGTGATTGCTTTCGCCGGTGCCTGGCTGGGTAAACGGTTGCATATCCCCGCCGGCGCGCTACTGATCCCCATGCTGGTGGGGGCTGGGCTGCACGTTAGCGGTATTTTTTCCATGCAGGTGCCTGAGTGGCTGCTGGCCTTAGCCTATGCGTTTATCGGCTGGAGCGTGGGGCTGCGTTTCACTCCCGCTATCGTGCTGTTGGCGTTAAAAACCCTGCCGCAGATGGTGGCGTCGATCATTGGCCTGATCCTGCTATGCGGATTTATGGCCTGGTTGCTGACACTGCTGCTGCCGGTGGACTTGTTGACTGCCTACCTGGCCACCAGCCCTGGCGGGCTCGACACGGTAGCGATTATTGCCGCTGGCAGCCATGCGGATATTGGTTTTGTGATGGCGATGCAAAGCTTGCGGCTGTTTTCGATCCTATTGCTGGGGCCAGCAATGGCCCGTTTTATTTCACATCACGCTGCGCCGAATGTGTCGTGATTTTTGCCGCATGACCAACGCATCAAAAATAAATACCGCCAGTGCCAGCCAGATAAATCCAAAGGCAAACAGCTTATCCTCAGTCATGGTTTCACCATAAAACAGCACAGCCAGCAGGAACATTAGCGTTGGGCCAAGATATTGGAAAAATCCCAGCGTCGATAGGCGCAAACGGTTGGCGGCGGCGGTGAATAACAACAACGGTGTGGTAGTGATAACGCCTGCCGCCACCAGCAGCAGATTTAATTGCCACGGATTAGCCGCCAGATGGCTGGTGGGTGAATCGGCAACGACAAACAGATACCAGGCGCCAGCCGGCAGTAGCCATAGGGTTTCGATCATCATGCCGATCTGCGGATCGACCGCCAATTTCTTGCGCAGTAGGCCGTAAAAAGCAAAGCTGAAGGCCAGACCCAAGGCAATCCACGGCAGCGATCCAAACTTCCACAACTGCATTAACACGCCGCACATGGCCAATATTACCGCCAGCCATTGCAGTTTACGAAAGCGCTCGCCGAGAAAGATCATCCCCAGCAGAATATTCACCAAGGGGTTAATAAAATAACCCAGACTGGCTTCCAGCATATGATGATGATTCACTGACCAGATATACAACAGCCAGTTACCCCCCACCAGGACGGAGGTGACACCCAGCAGCAACAGTATCTTGGGACGGCGGAACAGATCACGCACCTGTCGCCATTTATGGCATAGGCTGAGCAGCAGCACCATAAAAACCATCGACCAGATAATTCGATGGGTGAGAATTTCTGTGGCCGGTACCTGTTGTATGAGTTTGAAATAGGCCGGGGCCAGTCCCCAAATCAAATAGGCGCCAAGTGCGCATAATATGCCCTGACGCGTGGGGTTTTCGTTCATGGGGTAGCCTGATTAATAACAAAATAAGCGAGCAAGTATAAGCTAAACCTATCGGTTATTCATCTGCAGAGTCATTGCGGGTGCCCTCCCACAGGCCGCAACCGAACAATGCCCGGGTGATGACAGCGCCTTACACCGGGTCGATTGCCTTTTTTACATGTAAGAATGTTGCGTAATTTGCTAAAAGAAATAGCGGATAGTGTGTAAAATGGCCTGCTTGCACTCGCCGGTATCACTGCGTACTTTCGGAGAAAAAATATATGCGTAAGCTTTTGGGTGCCACTGTGCTTTTTCTGGGTTCAACCTCGTGTTTATATGCCAACGGAGCATATGCGGCAGAAGCAACGGTGCAGCAAATTCACGATACTCCTGCAGTGAAAGGCAGCATTATCGCGAATATGTTGCAAGAGCATGATAACGCGCTGGTGCTTTATCCATACGAAAGCAACTACGTTATGTACACCTATACCAGCGATCTCAATAAAGAATCCATCAAATCCTATGACTGGGCAAAAAACGCACGCAAGGATGAATTGGATTTTCAGTTGAGCCTGGGATTTCCGCTGTGGCGGGGCATTGCCGGCGATAATTCTGTGTTGGGGGCGTCCTATACTCAACACTCATTATGGCAAGCATCCAATACCAAGGAATCATCGCCGTTTCGCGAAACCAATTACGAACCACAGCTGTTTGTTGGCTGGGCAACGGACTATTATTTAGGCGGCTGGACGCTGCGCGACGTTGAGGTAGGGGTAAACCACCAGTCGAACGGTAAAGCCGATCCCACCTCACGCAGTTGGGATCGTGCTTATACCCGACTGATGGCGCAAAATGGCAATTGGCAGGTGGAAGTTAAACCCTGGTTCACCTTCAGCAGCAAAAGTGACAACCCGGATATCACCAAATACATGGGATATTACCGGTTGAAAGTCGGCTATACCTGGGGCGAGAGTGTGTTTAGCGTCGAGAGCCGGTACAACTGGAATACGGGTTATGGCAGCGGTCAGCTGGGGTGGAGCTATCCTATTAACAAGCATGTGCGTTTTTACACTCAGCTGTTTAACGGGTACGGTGAATCCTTGATTGATTACAATCATCGGCAAACCCGTATCGGCGTGGGTTTTATGCTCAACGATATGATGTAAGTTCCAAGATTTCGCCACAGGGGCCGACAGTTCGGCCTCTGAACAAGATAAGTTGGGGAAGATGTGTCAACGTTGGCTGTAATAGATCGGGAAGCATTGGCTGAACAGGTATTACACGATACCTTCGGCTATCAGCAATTTCGTCCGGGTCAGCAAGCACTGATCAACGCCGTCATCAACGGTAGGGATTGTCTGGCGATAATGCCTACCGGCGGCGGTAAATCCTTATGTTATCAAATTCCCGCCCTGGTAATGGACGGATTAACGGTGGTGGTATCGCCCTTGATCTCGTTGATGAAGGACCAGGTCGATCAACTGCTGGCTTACGGCGTCGCCGCAGGATGCCTGAACTCCACCCAGACCCGTGAGCAACAGCATGAGGTGATGGTAGGGTGCCGGGAAGGGCGGATTAAACTGCTCTATATCGCACCGGAACGGCTGATGATGGACAATATGCTGGATCAGTTGCTGCAATGGCGTCCTGCCATGATAGCCGTTGACGAGGCCCATTGTATCTCTCAGTGGGGACATGATTTCCGCCCCGAGTACCGTACGCTTGGACAAATTAAACAACACTTCCCCGGTTTGCCGTTTATTGCCTTGACTGCCACGGCGGATGAAACGACCCGTCTGGATATTGTTCGCCTGTTGGACCTGCACGACCCACTGATTCAAATCAGCAGCTTCGATCGTCCCAATATCCGTTATACCCTGGTGGAAAAATACAAACCTTTTGAACAGCTTTGGCATCTGGTCCAGGGAAAAAGCGGCAAATGCGGTATTATTTATTGCAACAGTCGCTCGCGAGTTGAAGACATCAGCGCGCGGCTGCAAAGCCGTGGCGTCAGCGCCGATGCCTATCATGCCGGTTTGAGTAATGAACGGCGCGCCCAGGTACAAGAAGCCTTTCAGCGTGATGATCTGCAAATTGTTGTGGCCACCGTGGCTTTCGGCATGGGCATCAACAAACCCAACGTGCGTTTTGTGCTGCATTATGATATCCCGCGCAATATAGAATCCTATTATCAGGAGACCGGCCGCGCCGGACGTGATGGCCTCCCCGCCGAAGCTGTTTTATTTTACGATCCCGCCGATATGGCCTGGTTACGCCGCTGTCTGGAAGAAAAAGCCCCCGGTGAGCAACAGGATATCGAACGCCACAAGCTCAACGCCATGGGTGCCTTCGCCGAAGCGCAAACCTGCCGTCGACTGGTGTTGCTGAATTATTTTGGTGAAAGCCGCCAGCAGCCGTGCGGCAATTGCGATATTTGTCTCGATCCACCTAAGCGCTATGATGGACTGGAGGAAGCCCGCAAGGCGTTATCCTGTGTCTACCGGGTTGGCCAGCGTTTTGGCATGGGTTATATCGTCGAGGTGCTGCGCGGCGCCAACAGCCAGCGTATCCGCGACTATGCCCATGATAAACTGCCGGTCTACGGCATTGGCCGCGATCGTACCAACGAGCATTGGGTCAGTGTGATCCGCCAATTGATTCATCTGGGCATGATCAGTCAAAATATTACGCAGCATTCGGCGCTACAGCTTACCGAATCGGCGCGCCCGGTTTTGCGCGGCGAAGTGCCGTTAATGCTGGCCGAGCCGCGGCTGCCCAATTTAAAAGCGCGCAGCAGCGCGCCGAAGACTTACGGCGGCAACTACGATCGGCCACTGTTCGCGAAATTGCGGCGATTGCGCAAGTCATTGGCGGATGACGCCAATGTGCCGCCGTACGTGGTATTTAACGACGCTACACTGCTGGAAATGGCGGAACAACTACCGGCCACTCCCGCCGATCTGCTGCGGGTCAACGGTGTGGGCCACCGAAAACTCGATCGATTTGGCCTGCCGTTTCTGACCGTTATCCGTGAGCATCTGATCGATGACGACCCAGTGTAGCGATGCAATGATGCTTGGTTGTGTTCAACCAACGTCAACCAAGCCACCGAGACGGGGGTTCCGTCAATGCGGAAATCGCGCCGTGCGGGGTCAATAATACTCGCTGGAGTAACCGATAATGCTGATTCTGTTTGCTACCGTGGCCATGGTGCATCTGATTGCCCTGATGAGCCCAGGGCCTGATTTTTTCTTTATATCTCAAACCGCAGTCAGCCGCTCGCGACGCGATGCCATGATGGGGGTGCTGGGGATTACGCTGGGTGTTGCCGTATGGGCAGCGGTGGCGTTGTTGGGATTGCATTTGTTACTGCAAAAGATGCGCTGGCTGCATAGCCTGATTACCGTGGGCGGCGGCGTGTATCTGTGCTGGCTGGGCTGGCAACTGCTACGCGCCGCGCGCCGGCCCTCGGCACCGGTTGAAACCCCGCAGGATGTGGTCGCCCACGGTGGCCGCATCTTTTTTCGTGGTTTGTTTACCAATCTTGCCAACCCCAAAGCGGTCATCTATTTCGGTAGCGTATTTTCGTTATTTGTGGGCGACAACATCACTTCCGGTGTCCGGGGTGGCCTGTTTATCCTGGTGATCGGCGAAACACTACTCTGGTTTAGCCTGGTGGCGCTGGTGTTTGCCCTGCCAGTCATGCGCCGTGGTTATCAGCGCATGGCGCGCTGGATCGACGGCGTTGCCGGGGTGTTTTTTACCAGTTTCGGTCTGGGACTGATTATTTCGCGCTAGCCAACAATGCGCCCACCATAATAAACAACGAACCAAAGGTGCGGTTTAAACGCCGCATCTGTTGTGGTCCTTTAAGCCAGTGGGCCAATCGGGTGGCAAGCGTGGCATAACCAATCATGACAATGATGTCCACTGCCAGCGTTGTGATGCCCAGGACCAAGTACTGCGGGGTCTGCGGGTAATGCGGCAGCACAAACTGTGGGAACAGTGCGGCCAGGAAAACGATGCTTTTGGGATTGGTCAGGTTGACGAAAATGGCGCGCTTAAACAGCTGACGCCTGGGTATCATGCTGGCCGAGGTGTCGAGGCTGAAACTGCCGGCGGCCCGCCATTGCTGAATGCCAAGCCAGACCAGATAGGCTACCCCAAGCCATTTTAACACTTCAAACGCCAGCAGCGAATGCGCGAACAACGCACCCAGGCCGATGCCCACCAGCACGATATGCGTGGCCAGGCCCACCTGCAGGCCGGCAATCGACGCCACAGCGCCGCGATAACCATGGCTGATGCCGGTACTCATGGTGTTAATGGCCCCAGAGCCGGGCGACAGGCTAAGGATGGTTGTTGTGAGCAGGTAGGTGAGCCACCAGTCCCAGGTCATTAATTGCACTCCCTGAAATGTTGTTTTTATGTCACAATGTACTGATACGGTATCACCATACATAAGGCCCATGGTTAAGCCATTGCATCAGTTGGCGCCGAACTGAAAGAGTAGCCTTTTCCCCATCCACACGGCAACGGTTTTCCAGCGCGCCGGACAGTATTATTTTGCTCATGTCATGCCAGGAGTAGCGTAGGTGTTTTCAGTACATAAACAAAGTTGGTTAACCCGCGAACAACAATTTGCTGCGTTTTCCACCGGGCCGTTATTGGATTTCTGGCACGGACGGGAAGAGGGGGAGTTTACCGGAGCGCAAGGGATGCCGATTCGTTTTGTCCGTTTCCGATCGCCCCAGCATACAAAAGTTATCGTGATCAGTACCGGTCGTATAGAAAGCTACGTTAAATACCCTGAAACCGCTTATGATCTTTATCATTGTGGTTATGATGTCATGATCATCGACCATCGTGGCCAGGGGCGCTCCGGGCGGTTGCTGATGGATACTCACCGGGGGCATGTGCTGCAATTTGGTGATTACGTCAGCGATTTCACCCAGTTCTGGCAGCAATTTGTGGCGCCTGGGCACTATGAACGCCGTTTCGCGCTGGCTCACTCCATGGGCGGGGCGATTCTGGCACTTTTCCTGGCCGCCAATCCGGCAGCCTGCGATGCGGCGGTATTATGTGCGCCGATGTTTGGCATCCGCCTGCCGATGCCTAACTGGCTCGCCTGGCAAATTCTAGAGTGGACCGAGCAACGACCGGCCATGCGTGATTATTATGCCATCGGCACCGGCCAGTGGCGACCGATGCCGTTTATGCTCAATACACTTACGCATAGCGCGCAGCGCTATCGGCGTAATTTACGGTTTTATGCTGACGATCCCGAACTACGGGTCGGCGGTCCGACCTACCACTGGGTCAGGGAAGGCGTGTTGGCGGGTCATGACGTACTGGCCAAAGCTGTCGATATCACCACTCCGGTCTTGCTGTTGCAAGCCGGGGAGGATCGCATTGTTGATAACCGCAGTCATGACACCTTTTGCCAAATCATGGCGGCGTCAGGGCATCCTTGTGATACGGAGAAACCCGTCAGGATCGAAGGCGCCCGGCATGAGATCCTCTTTGAGACAGACAGTTTTCGTGCCGAAGCCTTAAATAGGATCACGGCCTATTTTGCCCGATATCATTAAATTTCGGCTATTCAAACCCAATAGATTTCAAGCTGCAGGGTTTATGCCGCCAACACCAGAGGTTTATAACGCATTATGTATCAAGTCGTCGCATCCGATCTCGATGGTACCCTGTTAGCGCCGGATCATACCCTCAAGCCTTACACCAAAGAAACCCTGCAGTTGCTGACGGCCAGGGGCATTAACTTTGTGTTCGCCACCGGCCGCCATCACGTCGATGTTTCACAGATCCGCGATAATCTGGGCATTAGCGCTTATATGATCACCTCTAACGGCGCGCGGGTGCACAACCCTGACGGGGAGCTGATTTTTGCCCATGATGTGGATACGGATATTGCCGCAGACCTGTTTGGTTTGGTGCATGACGATCCAGAGATCCTGACCAATGTTTACCGGCGCGATGATTGGTATATGAATCGTAATCAGCTTGATCAGCAGAATTTTTTCCGCGAGTCGGATTTCAGTTATCAACTGTACGAACCGAGCCAGATGCCGACGGACGGTATCTGCAAAGTGTACTTTACCAGTGATAACCATCAGCGACTGATGGCCTTGGAAGACACGCTGAATGCGCGCTGGGGCGATCGGGTCAATGTTTGTTTTTCCCTGCCGGTCTGTCTGGAAGTGATGGCGGGTGGTGTATCCAAGGGACATGCTCTGGATCAGGTGGCGAAAACCCTGGGGTATTCATTACTGGACGCAATTTCGTTTGGCGACGGTATGAACGATAAAGAGATGCTCACCATGGCGGGAAAGGGCTGCATCATGAGCAATTCCCATCAGCGGTTAAAAGATTTGCTGCCCGAGCTGGAAGTTATCGGCACCAATGCCGATGAAGCAGTGGCCCGTTTGCTGCGCAAAATGTATTTGTAATCCATTGAATCAACGCGTTAAAATCGTTCAAATTTATTGAATAGAGCGATGAGTTTTTTGCCCTTTCATATTCTCAGCGCAAGTCTAGACTAAAGAAAACGTTGAGGAGACTTGAACATGATTTACTTAAGAGCAGCAAACGATCGTGGCCACGCCCAGCATGGCTGGCTTGATAGCTGGCATACTTTCTCTTTTGCCGACTATTATGATGCCAATTTTATGGGCTTTTCGGCCTTGCGGGTGATTAACGAAGATCGCATCGCCGAAGGGCAGGGTTTTGGTACCCATCCCCATAAAGATATGGAAATTTTGACCTATGTTTTGTCGGGAACGGTGGAACACCAAGACAGCATGGGTAACAAAGAGCAGATCCATGCCGGTGAGTTCCAAATTATGAGTGCCGGTACTGGTGTGCGGCATTCCGAATATAATGGCCGTGACGACAGTCCGCTGCACCTTTATCAAATCTGGATCCTGCCGCAGCAAACCGGATTGCCACCGCGTTACGAACAGCGCCGCTTTGATGCGCCCCGTGGTCGGCAGTTGGTACTGTCCCCCGATGCGCGTGAAGGGTCGCTAAAGGTGTTCCAGGATATGACCTTATCACGCTGGGCGTTGACCGAAGGGCAGCAGGAAACGCTGGCATTAACCCCGGGACGCCGTGTCTGGATTCAGGTCGTGCGCGGCGAGCTGGATATTAATGGCCAGCCGGTGAGCACCAGCGATGCCCTGGCGGTATGGGATGAAACCGACGTGACATTGCACGCCAGCCAGGACAGTGAAATACTGGTATTTGACTTACCGCCGGTATGAGCTGACATAACCGATTAATGGCTAACACCACCCAACACCCCGCGAGCTTGTGCCAGCGGGGTGTTGATGTCGGCACATGCTGGGGCGGGCGTCGGCTCAACGGATAAACATACTCGCCAAGACCTTTTTTTGGTAAACTCCACCCATTCTGGGTAGGAGTCGTCATGTCGCAAATCAAGAAAAAAAGACCAGGGCTTCAGGATGTTGCCGATAAGGTCGGCGTGACCAAAATGACGGTGAGCCGTTTTTTGCGCAATCCATCGCTGGTTTCCGAAGCGTTGCAGCACAAAATCGCCCAATCTTTGGATGAGCTGGGTTACATACCCAACCGGGCACCCGATATACTCTCCAATGCCACTAGCCGGGCCATTGGAGTATTACTCCCTTCTCTTACCAATCAAGTGTTCGCCGAAGTGCTGCGCGGCATTGAAACGGTAACCGACGCCCATGGTTACCAAACCATGCTGGCGCATTACGGTTATCAACCGGAAACCGAAGAGCTGCGGCTGACCTCGCTACTGTCTTATAATATCGACGGGCTGATTTTGGCCGAACGTTCGCATACCCCCCGTACTCTCAAGATGATTCAGGTCGCCGGTATTCCGGTGGTGGAAATTATGGACAGCGTATCGCCGTGTTTGGATATTGCGGTGGGCTTCGATAATTTTGAAGCGGCGCGACAGATGACGCTGCATATCATTTCTCGTGGACATCGCCGGGTGGTCTACTTCGGTGCCCGCCTCGATGAGCGCACTATCATCAAACAGCGGGGTTACGAGCAAGCCATGCAAGAGCAGGGGTTGCCGCCTCACAGTGTGATGGTGGCTGATTCGTCTTCCTACTCCACTGGCGCTGAGTTGTTTCGGCAGGCCCAGCGAGAGTATCCGGCGATGGACAGCGTGATCTGTACCAATGATGATCTGGCCATCGGTGCGATTTTTGAATGCCAGCGCCAAGGCCTGAGAATTCCACAAGAAATGGCTATCGCCGGATTCCATGGTCACGACGTGGGGCAGGCGATGCAGCCTAGGCTTGCCAGCGTGCTTACCCCGCGTGAGGAGATGGGGCGGCTGAGCGCCGAGAAGCTGCTGGCCCGCTTGCGTGGCGAGTCCGTCACACCGCTTAAAACGGATGTGGGTTTCACCTTGTTGCCCGGCGACAGCATCTAGTTGCAGTCCCTCCCCCTGCAGGAGACTGCTAGGGGGCCCATCCTTACCCATTTCCACCCGTGTTTATTTTTATCCACTCTCGCTAATTCAACACCGCCCATTAATATGATCTACCTCCCAAAACGCTAATTTACTGCCGTTGATGGATTCCATTAAGTAATGTTACCGGTATCATGATACCGGTAACATTGTATTACCCACTATGCTCTAACGGTTGGTCGGGAAGTATCCCTAACTTGCGCATCACTAACCCGAATGCATAACTACTCGAAGGTGAGGCCAGCGAGACCTTGCCGGGAAAAGACGCCATTGAGGATTTTTTATGCCGCTTTTTATCGTAGCCATAGGTGTAGCGCTGCTGCTGCTACTCATGATTCGTTTTAAATTGAATGGGTTTATCGCCCTGATCCTGGTAGCGCTGATTGTCGGGGTGCTTGAAGGCATGCCGGTGAGTAAGGTGCTGATGTCCATTAAATCCGGTGTTGGCGGTACCCTCGGCAGCCTGGCTCTGATCATTGGCTTCGGTGCCATGCTGGGTAAACTGCTGGCGGATTGCGGCGGCGCGCAGCGTATCGCCACGACACTCATTGAGAAATTCGGTAAGCAGAATATTCAATGGGCGGTAGTGGTCACCGGGTTTACCGTGGGTTTCGCACTGTTTTATGAAATTGGCTTTGTGCTGATGCTGCCGCTGGTGTTTAGCCTCGCCGCCACCGCGCGCATTCCATTACTGTACGTCGGCGTACCGATGGCGGCAGCGTTATCCGTGACCCACGGATTCTTGCCCCCCCATCCAGGGCCGACAGCCATTGCCACCATTTTTCACGCCGACATGGGTAAGACCCTGCTGTATGGCGCTATTCTGGCAGTGCCGACGGTGATCCTGGCCGGCCCGGTATACAGTCGCTTCCTCAAAGGCATTGATAAGCCGGTACCGGAAGGTTTGTATAACCCGAAAATTTTTACCGAACAGGAAATGCCGAGTTTTGGCGTCAGTGTCTGGACCGCGTTGGTACCGGTGGTCCTAATGGCGCTGCGCGCCGTGGCTGAAATGATTCTGCCCGCCGGCCATGTCATTCTGCCCTATGCCGAATTTTTTGGTGACCCGATTATGGCGACCCTGATTTCGGTGCTGATTGCCATCTTTACCTTCGGTATTAATCGTGGCCGCAGTGTGGATCAGGTCATGACCACCATCAGTGATTCCGTCAAGATTATCGCCATGATCCTGCTGATCATCGGTGGCGGCGGGGCGTTTAAACAGGTGCTGGTAGACAGTGGCGTCGGGACGTATATCGCCTCATTAATGGAAGGAAGCCGTATTTCACCGCTGCTGCTAGCATGGAGTATTGCCGCCGTCCTGCGTGTCGCCTTAGGGTCTGCCACCGTTGCCGCCATAACCGCCGGCGGGATTGCCGCACCGCTAATCGCCACCACCGGTGTCAGCCCCGAATTAATGGTTATCGCCGTTGGTTCAGGCAGCGTCATTTTCTCCCACGTCAACGATCCGGGTTTCTGGCTGTTTAAAGAATATTTCAACCTGACCATCCTGGAAACCTTCAAATCCTGGACAGCGCTGGAAACCATTATTTCAGTGTGCGGTTTGGTGGGGTGTTTGTTGTTGAATTTGGCCATCGCCTAAATACCCGTCATCTTTCGCGCTGCAGGTGTGTTGGCTGTCCTCGTTCACCCCAGTCACTTACATAAGTAAGCTCCTGGGGTTCACTGCGTTGCCGCCTTCCTGCAACACAAAAGCTATAGGGTATCGCCCATCATCTTTCGCGCACGAGCCTCCAGGGATGGATTTACGGCGTCTTTACGATCTTACCCATCATGCCCGCAAACCCCGCTTAGTGATTAAACTCAGGCTAGCTAAACCCATCATCGCGCGCGCTGCAGGTGCGTTAGCTGCGTAAATAGGTGCGTATGCCATCCAGGAACATCTGGGTGGACAACATCACCAGTAATAACCCCATCAGCCGCTCCAACGCATTAACGCCTTTATCGCCCAACAACCGAATAAACAGCGTTGACTGCATCAGGATGATCACCGATAGGCCCCAGGCAATCAGTAGCGCCACCACCAAATGGCTAATTTGCAACGGGTATTGATGTGATAACAGCATCAGCGTGGCGAGTATCGACGGACCTGCCACCAGCGGAATGGCCAGTGGGACCAAAAACGGCTCCTCCCCTGCGGGCAGCCCGCTGCCACCGCCTTCCTGTGAAGGGAAAATCATTTTAATGGCGATCAGGAACATAATAATGCCCCCAGAGATCGACACGGTTTCCGAGCGCAAATTCAAAACGGCTAAAATCTTTTCGCCGGCAAATAAAAACACCAGCATCAGCAAGAGTGCAATCAGCAACTCGCGTATCACAATGGCGCGTCGCCGTTTAGGTTCAATGTGTTTTAACACCGACATAAAAATCGGCAAATTGCCCAGCGGATCCATGATTAAAAACAATAAAACGGTGGCCGAAATCATTTCAGTCATTGTTACCTCGTGGGCTTGTGCCCTTAATCAACCCAAATGCCCGTCATACTTCACGTTGCAGGTGCGTTGGCTGCACTCGTTCACCCGAATCACTTACTTGAGTAAGCTCATCGGGATTCTCTCGATTGCTGCCTGACTGTAACGCGAATTATTTAGGGCATGCCCGTCATACTTCACGTTGCAGATGCGTTGGTTTCCTCGCGCATTATTTAAGGCATATTAGCGTTGCTGCTTAAAAACTTCCCCTAATCGAATAATTTCGCTTGCAGCAATTCGACCACTTTTTGTAAGGTGGTTACATACCCTACAGTTATATGTGGATTCTACAGGCCCAATATCCTTTGTTACCTTCCAAGGCAGGACAGTAAACATGAAAAACGTTGGTTTTATCGGTTGGCGCGGTATGGTCGGTTCGGTGCTCATGCAACGCATGAACGCGGAACACGACTTTGACGCCATCCGTCCGGTATTCTTTTCAACTTCCCAACATGGGCAGGCTGCGCCGGTAATAAACGGCCTGCAAGGGGCGTTGCAAGATGCCTACAATCTGGAGGCGCTTAGCGCTCTGGATATCATCGTTACCTGCCAAGGCGGCGATTATACCAACGAAATCTATCCAAAGCTGCGGGAAATCGGCTGGCAAGGGTATTGGATCGATGCGGCATCCTCGCTACGCATGGATGATAACGCGATCATTGTGCTTGATCCGGTCAATCAGTCGGTGATCCAGCAAGGTTTGAACCAAGGGGTGAAAACCTTTGTCGGCGGCAACTGTACCGTGAGCCTGATGTTGATGTCGCTGGGCGGTTTATTCGCCCACAACCTGGTGGACTGGGTGTCGGTTGCCACCTACCAGGCCGCGTCTGGTGGGGGTGCGCGTCATATGCGTGAACTGCTGGTGCAGATGGGACAGTTGCACAATGAGGTGGCTAAAGAGTTACAGGATCCAGCGTCGGCGATATTGGATATTGAGCGTAAAGTCACCGCGCTAACCCGCAGCGGCACCTTGGCGACGGATAATTTTGGCGTTCCGCTGGCCGGCAGTCTGATCCCCTGGATTGACAAGCAGCTTGACAACGGCCAGAGCCGTGAAGAGTGGAAAGGTCAGGCTGAGACCAATAAGATCCTCAATAGCGACCGAGTTATTCCGGTGGATGGATTGTGCGTGCGGGTCGGCGCGCTGCGCTGCCACAGCCAGGCATTCACTATCAAGCTGAAACAAAACGTTGCCCTGCCGGAAATCGAGCAGATGCTGGCCACCCATAATGACTGGGTCAGCGTGGTGCCCAACGATCGTGAGCTGTCGATGCGTGAGCTAACACCCGCTGCGGTAACCGGCACATTAAAAACGCCGGTGGGACGTTTGCGTAAATTAAATATGGGACCGGAATATCTTTCTGCGTTTACCGTGGGTGATCAACTGTTATGGGGTGCGGCGGAACCACTGCGGCGTATGCTGCGTTTGTTAGCCTGATATCTACCCATCATCCTTCCCGTTGCAGCAAGGTATCGCACTACCATACCTGCCACTGGAAAGATGACGGTTATCCTCTGTAACCATCGCCCGGTCCGCAGTTAGCGGGACGGGCGTGTCTCCCCCGTATTTTCCCTTTCTGAGTGCGTGTTCTGACAATCTTAAAATTTATTTATTTATAAAAAAAACTGAATGTATCGCCTTTCTATCTACAATTATGATTAATAGAACATTTTCACCAAAGGGCATTAACGCTTCCCATCATTTTATTTAATAATAAAAATTTTGGTTAGCACGAAGTAATCTATCTTTTAAACCTTTAGCTATTATTATTATTGCTAAGTCTATGATTGCGCCTAGGGTGTAATAAACATTTACATAAATTGATGCACAAACCGTCGATTTTCACCGCTGGTGGGCCCTCAACTAAGGGTATTCGCGCCGGTGGAATGGTAGCAGATGACAAAAGATACGGTACTTTTATTTGGAAATATTCTTTTATTTCATGGAGTAATCAAAGGAAGAATACCATGTCAGGATTCCCCGACCATGAGGTCATCACAGCATTGGTTGCCGGTCGTTATGCCGACCCGTTTTCTTTATTGGGTATGCATGTCACCCATGAAGGTTTAGTTGTACGTGCGTTATTACCCGATGCCAGTGCGGTAACGCTGATTGATAAAAAAAGTGGGCGCAAGATCACAGAATTAACCTGTGAAGATGCGCGCGGTTTTTTTTGCGTGCAATTAGATCGCCGCAAGAAACCGTTTCCTTATAAATTATCGGTCACCTGGCATGAGCAGACGTATCTTATTGAGGACCCCTATAGTTTTGGGCCGTTATTACAAGATATCGACAGTTGGCTGCTGGCCGAAGGTACCCATTTACGCCCCTATGAACGTCTAGGCGCCCATCCAGATAAACTGGATGGGGTTGGCGGCATGCGATTTGCCGTTTGGGCACCTAATGCTCAGCGGGTTTCGGTGGTCGGCGAGTTTAATTTCTGGGACGGACGCCGCCATCCGATGCGCCAGCGCCGGGAGAACGGTATTTGGGAACTGTTTTTGCCGGAGGTGGGTATTGGACAACTGTATAAATATGAAATCATTGACTGCCACGGTCAAACGCGGCTGAAAGCCGACCCTTACGCATTCGAAGCGCAAATGCGGCCTGAAACCGCGTCCCTGACCCGGGGCCTGCCACCGATCGCCGACAGTGACCCTGGCAGAAATGCCGCCAATGGCCTTAATCAACCGATCTCGATTTATGAAGTCCATCTCGGCTCATGGCGGCGCCATACACAGAATAATTTCTGGCTCAGTTATCTGGAGCTGGCGGAACAATTGGTCAACTATGTCAAGTATATGGGTTTTACCCATATCGAACTGTTGCCCATCAACGAGCATCCGTTTGACGGTAGTTGGGGCTACCAGCCACTCGGTATTTACGCGCCCACCCGCCGTTTCGGCACGCCGGAAGATTTCCGGGAGTTAATTGATGCCGCGCACCGCGCTGGGATCAACGTGCTGTTGGACTGGGTTCCCGGCCACTTCCCCGGCGATGAGTTTGGACTGGCAAAATTCGACGGCACGTCGTTGTATGAATATGCCGATCCCCGCGAAGGATTACATCAAGATTGGAATACCCTGATTTATAACTATGGCCGCAACGAGGTACGTAATTTTTTAGCGGGTAACGCGCTGTTCTGGCTGGAGCGGTATGGGATTGATGGATTACGGGTAGATGCGGTGGCGTCCATGATTTACCGTGATTACAGTCGTCCGGCTGGACAATGGGTACCCAACCATTATGGCGGTAATGAAAACCTCGAAGCCATCGCCTTTCTGCGCTACACCAATCACACCCTCGGTACCCAGCGTGACGGCGCTATTACCCTGGCCGAAGAATCCACCTCGTTTTCCGGTGTGACCGCGCCGCCGGAAAACGGTGGTCTGGGGTTTCATTACAAATGGAACATGGGCTGGATGAATGACACGCTGAGCTATATGCAGCTCGATCCGGTGCATAGGAAATACCACCATAATAGTATGACGTTCAGCATGGTGTACGCCTACAGCGAAAACTTTGTGCTGCCGCTGTCCCATGACGAGGTGGTACATGGCAAGCATTCCATTCTTAACCGCATGCCCGGCGATATGTGGCAAAAGTTTGCCAATGTGCGCGCATATTACGGGTTTATGTGGGGGCATCCTGGCAAAAAGCTGCTGTTTATGGGCAATGAATTTGCCCAACTGCGCGAGTGGAATCACGATGTCAGCCTGGATTGGCACCTGCTCGACGATCCCAACGGCATGCATAGCGGCGTACAGCGCCTGGTACGCGATTTAAACCAGTGTTATCGCCAACATCCACCGCTATATGAAGTGGATTATCGTTATAACGGGTTTGAATGGCTGGTGGCCGATGACAGCGAAAATTCGGTTTTTGCCTTCTTGCGTCGGGACGCCAGCGGTGGCGAAATGATTGTCGTGAGCAATTTTACCCCGGTGCCGCGCCACGGCTACCGCATCGGTATCCCGACACCGGGCCGTTGGCGCGAGGTGCTCAATACCGATTCCCACTATTACAACGGCAGTAATGTGGGCAATGCTGGCGAACTGCTCAGTGAAAATATTGCCAGCCATCACCGTGAGCATTCATTGCTATTGACCTTGCCGCCACTGGCGACGATTTTCCTGATGCGGGAGAGCTAATGGAGATCTTGTCTGGCGGTTCTCCCGAGCCCTTGGGGGCCAGCGTTGAGGGTCATGGGGTTAACTTTAGCCTGTTTTCGGCCCATGCCGAGCGAGTGGTGCTATGCCTGTTTGATGCACAAGGCAATGAGCGCCAGCTTGAGTTGGGTGGGCACAGCGGCAGCCGATGGCATGGCTTTTTGCCGGACGCCCGGCCCGGACTGCGTTATGGCTATCGTCTGCATGGCCCATTTGACCCTGCACAGGGACATCGCTATAACCTGGCCAAATTGGTTATCGATCCCTATGCCCTGGCTTTGGACGGAACGGTTGCCGATGTCGCCGCGCTGTATGACGGCGCCGACAGTGCCGATAATCTCGACAGCGCGCCATGGGTGCCGAAATCAGTGGTCGTGGACCCCCGCTACGACTGGCAGGGGGATCGTTATCCCGCCACGAGCTGGGGCAATACGGTCATTTACGAAGCCCATGTGCGTGGGCTCACCCAGCGGCATCCCGACATTCCAGCGCCGCTACGCGGCACTTACGCCGGTCTTGCACATCCGGTGATGATCGATTATCTCACCACCCTCGGCATCACGGCCATTGAGCTATTACCGGTACAACAACATGCGGACGAACCTCGTTTGCAGCGCCAGGGTTTGCGTAATTACTGGGGATACAACGTACTGGCCCCCTTTGCGGTGGAGCCGCGTTATGCCGCGGGCCAGGATAATCTCTCGGCGTTGGACGAATTTCGCGCCATGGTCAAAAAACTGCATGGTGCCGGTATCGAAGTGATTTTGGATGTGGTGTTCAATCATACCGCAGAATTGGATTTGCCAGGCCCCACGCTTTCACTGCGCGGCATTGATAACTGTCGTTATTACTGGCTGGATGAGCAGGGGGATTATCAAAACTGGACCGGTTGTGGCAATACGCTAAAACTCGCCGACCCTGATGTGGCCACTTGGGTGTTGGATTGCCTGCGTTTTTGGCGCCAGGACTGCCATGTGGACGGTTTTCGCTTCGACTTAGGCACGGTGCTTGGACGCACACCGGCCTTTGATCCAACGGCGGCGCTGTTTGCGGCAATCAGCCAGGACCCGCAGCTCAAGGGGTGTAAATTTATTGCCGAACCGTGGGACATCGGTCCTGATGGCTACCAGGTCGGTCGGTTTCCGTCACCGTTTGCTGAATGGAACGATCGTTTTCGCGATGACATGCGTCGTTTCTGGCTGCACAACACGATTGCGCTGGGGGCGTTTGCCCGACGTCTGGCCGCCTCCAGTGATCTGTTTCACCACCCTGATCGGACACCTGGTGCCTCGATTAATATGTTAACCGCCCATGATGGTTTCACCTTGCAAGATGTGGTGAGTTTCAATGACAAACATAACCAGGCTAACGGCGAAAATAACCGTGACGGCGCGTTTGACAACCACAGTGCTAACCATGGGTATGAAGGCATTGATGCCGGGAGCGATGTCCAGGCGAGGCGGCGGGTGAGTCAGCGGGCCCTGCTGGCGACGCTGCTGCTGTCCCAAGGCACTCCGATGCTGCTGGCCGGTGATGAGCATGGCCATAGTCAGCAAGGCAATAACAACGCATATTGCCAAGATAATGAGCTCACCTGGCTGGATTGGCAGCGGGCTGACCCGGAGCTGACGCGTTATACCGCCGCCCTGATCCGTCTGCGCCAACAGATTCCGGCACTGACCCATAACTGCTGGTGGACCGAGGGCGATGGGCAGACCGTCGCATGGTTGAATCCCCAGGCACAGGCGCTTAGCGCAGGAGAGTGGGAGCAGGGTGAGCCCCTGTTGCAAATCCGCCTGTCACAAGATTATTTGTTTGTGATCAACGCCACGACAAAAACCGGCGAAATCACCTTACCTGAAGGGAGATGGGTTCTGCTGGAACCGTTTCGGTGCCCAGACTCATCACTATCGATAGGCTGTCTGCGTGTGGCAGCTCATACGTTTAGCGTACTGCTAAAGCAATAATAAGGGGTCGGTGATGGTGAGATTTGAAGAAAGCAACCCGGTGATGCTGGCCAGACAATTGCCGATCCAGTCCGTCGCGTTAATTCTGGCGGGAGGGCGCGGATCGCGTCTGAAAGATCTCACCGCCAAACGGGCCAAACCGGCGGTGCATTTTGGCGGTAAGTTTCGAATAATCGATTTTGCGCTGTCCAATTGCCTCAATTCGGGTATTCGCCGTATCGGCGTCATTACGCAGTACCAATCCCATACCTTGGTGCAACATATCCAGCGCGGTTGGTCTTTCCTGAATGAGGAAATGAATGAGTTCGTGGATTTACTGCCTGCACAGCAGCGGTTTGCCACCGAACATTGGTACCGGGGCACGGCGGATGCGGTGTCGCAGAATCTGGATATCATTCGGCGCTATCGTGCAAAATATATCGTGATCCTGGCCGGTGACCATATCTATAAAATGGATTACTCACGCCTGCTGATCGATCATGTCGAAAAAGGGGCCAAATGTACGGTGGCCTGCCTGCCGGTACCGCGCCTTGAAGCCAGCGACTTTGGCGTGATGGGGGTAGACGATCACTATCGGGTGCTGAGTTTTGTTGAGAAACCGGCGGATCCACCGGCGATGCCGGGTTGCCCCGATATGGCCCTGGCGAGCATGGGTATCTATGTGTTTGATGCCGATTATCTGTTCCAACTGTTGGAAGAAGATATGCTCACCGAAGGCTCCAATCACGATTTCGGCAAAGATATTATTCCCAAAGTGACCGCACTCGGCGAGGCCTGGGCGCATCCCTTTACGCTGTCATGTGTCTCATCGGCCGAAGATGATGCGGCCCCGCCTTACTGGCGTGACGTCGGCACGCTTGAGGCGTACTGGCGTGCCAACCTCGATTTGGCCTCCGTCATGCCGGAACTGGATATGTACGACCAAAACTGGCCGATCCGCACGCATATGGAGCCCCTGCCACCGGCCAAGTTTGTTCAGGATCGCGCGGGAAACCATGGTGTCACGCTTAATTCGCTGGTTTCCGGCGGCTGTATTCTCTCCGGCGCACATGTCAGCCATTCGGTATTGTTCCCCCGGGTTCGGGTCAACTCATTCTGTACCCTGGATGAAGCCGTCATTCTGCCGGATGTGGTCGTGGGACGCTCTTGCCGCTTACGACACTGCATTATCGATCGCGCCTGTTCGATCCCGGAAGGGATGGTGATTGGCGAAAATGCCGAAGACGATCAACGGCGATTTTATTGTTCGGAAGAAGGGATCGTCTTAGTCACCAGCGAAATGCTGAACAACATTGCATAGGCAGACCTGTCGCGTGAAAGGTCGTCGAAAAAGAATAAGCCTAAACGGGAGCGAGAATGCAGGTTTTACATGTATGTTCTGAACTGTTCCCCTTGTTGAAAACGGGGGGATTGGCCGATGTGGTCGGGGCTTTGCCCGCTGCGCAAATTGCTGAGGGAGATGATGTCCGAGTCTTATTGCCGGCGTTTCCCGATCTACGCAAGGGGATCCCCGCAACCCGCATCGTCAACCAATTTGAGGTGTTCTCACGCAGCGTGACGCTGCTTTACGGTCGTTTCAACGGCGTGGGCATTTATCTGATTGATGTGCCTGACCTGTATGATCGGCCCGGTAGCCCCTACCACGATCAGGATCAGTATGCCTATATGGATAACTACCTGCGCTTCGCTTTGCTGGGATGGGTAGGCAGTGAGATGGCTTCGGGCCTGGATGCCTCATGGCGCCCAGACATTGTCCAAGCCCATGACTGGCACGCCGGTCTAACCTGTGCGTACCTGGCGGCTAAAGGGCGACCGGCCAAGTCGGTGTTTACCGTGCATAATCTGGCCTACCAGGGGTTGTTCTCTGCTCAGCATCTGCCGGAGCTAGGATTGCCTGCTGATTATTACCAGACCTATGGGATGGAATTTTTCGGCCAGATCTCTTATCTCAAGGCCGGGTTATTTTATGCCGATCATGTCACCACCGTCAGCCCCACCTATGCACGGGAAATTACCCAGCCGGCCTACGGTTATGGTATGGAAGGCTTGCTGGCGTCATTGCAGTCCCAGGGCCGATTGACCGGTATTCTTAACGGTGTCGATGATGCTATTTGGAATCCGACGCATGACGCCATGCTGTCCAGCTGCTATAACCGTGACGTATTGGAGGCTAAATTAAACAACAAACGCCACCTGCAGACCGCGATGGGACTGACGGTGGATGAAAAAGTGCCGTTGTTTGCGGTGGTCAGTCGGCTAACCAGCCAGAAAGGGCTGGATTTGGTATTGGAAGTGTTGCCTGATTTATTGGATCAAGGGGGGCAGCTTACCGTGCTGGGAGCCGGTGACGTCACCTTGCAGCAGGGATTCCTGGCGGCGGCCGCGGAATATCCCAGTCAGGTTGGGGTTCAACTGGGTTATCACGAAGCGTTTTCTCATCGGATGATCGGCGGGGCAGATGTTCTTATGGTACCTAGCCGTTTTGAGCCCTGTGGGCTGACGCAGTTATACGGGCTGAAATACGGCACGTTGCCACTGGTGCGCCGTACTGGCGGGCTGGCGGATACGGTGACCGACAGCTCGCTGGAAAATCTTTCCGACGGCATCGCCAGCGGATTTGTGTTCGAGGATGCCACTGCCAGCGCGCTGCAGCGGGCCATCCGACGGGCGTTTGTGTTATGGTCAAGACCCGCTCTTTGGCGTTATGTTCAGCGCCAGGCAATGGGCTTGGATTTCAGCTGGCACGTTGCGGCCCGGGCTTATCAGTCGCTTTATCAACGGCTGTAGAAACTTACTGATTGGGAATGAATGTCATGAACTCTCCCTTTATTTATGCATCCCCGACGCTCAGTGTAGAAGCACTGAAACACTCTATCGCCTATAAGCTGATGTTCACCATCGGCAAAGATCCCTCTATCGCCAATAAACATGAGTGGTTGAACGCCACGCTGCTGGCGGTGCGGGATCGGATGGTGGAACGTTGGCTGCGTTCCAACCGCGCCCAGTTATCCCAAGACGTACGTCAGGTATATTATCTGTCCATGGAATTTTTGCTTGGCCGGACGCTGTCCAATGCGCTGCTGGCCATGGGCATTTACGACGACACCCAGGCGGCCTTGGCCGATATGGGGTTCGAACTCGACGATCTGCTGCAAGAGGAGAATGACCCAGGGCTGGGTAACGGTGGTCTTGGCCGCCTGGCCGCCTGTTTCCTTGATTCCATGGCGACCTTGGCATTGCCGGGACGGGGTTATGGCATTCGTTATGAATACGGCATGTTCAAACAGAATATCGTTAATGGACAGCAGGCGGAATCGCCGGATTATTGGTTGGAATATGGCAACCCCTGGGAGTTTCCTCGCCACTCGACCCGTTATAAAGTCCGGTTTGGCGGCCGGGTGCAGCAGGAAGGGACCAAAACCCGCTGGGTGGAAACCGAAGAAGTTCTGGCCTGCGCCTACGATCAGATTATCCCCGGTTTTGATACCGATGCCACCAATACCTTACGCTTGTGGAGTGCCCAGGCCAGCAACGAAATCAATCTTGGCAAATTCAACCAAGGGGACTACTTCGCCGCCGTTGAGGATAAAAATTATTCAGAAAATGTTTCCCGGGTGCTTTATCCCGATGATTCCACCTATTCAGGCCGCGAATTGCGCCTACGCCAGGAATATTTTTTAGTCTCCGCCACCATGCAGGATATTCTGTCCCGCCATTGGCAGATGCATCAGACGTTTGATAACTTGGCGGAGAAAATCGCCATTCATCTCAACGATACCCACCCGGTACTGTCGATACCAGAATTAATGCGTCTGCTGATTGATGAGCATAAATTCAGTTGGCTACAGGCCTGGGCGGTGGTGAACCAAGTCTTCTCTTATACCAACCATACTCTGATGAGCGAGGCGCTGGAAACCTGGCCGGTGGATATGCTGGGCAAAATCCTGCCGCGCCAGTTGAAAATCATTTTTGAAATTAATGAATATTTTCTCACCAGCGTGCAAGAAAAAATCCCCAACGACAGTGCACTGCTGTCCCGGGTGTCCATTATTGACGAACACAATGGCCGGGTAGTGCGTATGGCTTGGCTGGCGGTGATTGCCAGCCATAAAGTCAATGGCGTGTCGCAATTGCATTCCGATTTAATGGTGCAATCGCTCTTTGCCGATTTCGCCCGTATTTTTCCGGACCGGTTTTGCAATAAAACCAATGGCGTCACCCCCCGCCGCTGGCTGGCACTGGCCAACCGGCCGCTGTCGGCAGTACTGGATGAGACGATAGGACAAACCTGGCGCACCGATCTGAGTCAGTTGGCAGAAATAAAAGCGCAAATTGATTACCCGGCATTTATTCAGCAGGTGCGCAACGCTAAGCTGGAAAATAAAAAAGCGCTGGCCGTTTATATGGCGACAGAATTAAACGTGGTGGTGGATCCGGCTGCCTTGTTTGACGTGCAAATTAAACGCATCCATGAATATAAACGTCAGTTGATGAATGTATTACACATCATCACCCGCTATAACCGTATCCGGCAGGATCCGGATGCCTTGTGGGTGCCTCGCGTGGTGATTTTTGCCGGCAAAGCTGCGTCGGCATACCATATGGCCAAACAAATTATTCAATTGATCAACGATGTCGCGGCCGTCATCAATAACGATCCACTGATGAAAAATCGGCTAAAAGTGGTTTTTATCCCGAACTATAGCGTCAGTCTGGCCCAACTGATTATTCCGGCGGCCGACCTGTCCGAGCAAATCTCCCTGGCGGGCACCGAGGCGTCGGGCACCAGCAACATGAAATTCGCCCTCAATGGCGCTCTGACTATCGGTACCCTGGATGGTGCCAATATAGAAATGAGCGAACACATGGGGATCGACAATATGTTTATTTTCGGCAATACGGCCGAACAGGTGGAAACCTTGCGCCGCGAGGGTTATAACCCCCGGCGCTATTTTGACCAAGACCCCGAGCTTAACCAGGCGCTGACACAAATCGCCTCCGGTGTATTTAGCCCCATCGACGCCAATCGTTATCGTAATTTGTTCGATACCTTGGTGAACTTTGGCGATCATTATCAGTTGCTGGCGGATTATCGCAGTTATATCGACACGCAGGATAAGGTGGACAAACTTTATCGGCAACCGGATGAATGGGCCCGCCGTTGCGTATTGAATATTGCCAGTATGGGGTATTTTTCATCCGATAGAACCATTCAGGAATACGCCGATGAAATATGGCATGTGAAACCGGTGAAGTTGTAAAAAAAAACGACCACTTCAGCGACATTGACGCCGTTTCCTTTTAATCAGGCCTGTTATCGCTGCTGGAGTGCATGGTCAGTTCCAGCGTTGTAAATGAAGCGCCGTATACGCAACCGTAAGTGCGGTGCTGTGAAAGGATGGCGGTCGTGAGACCGCCTCCTACTCGTTCAGTGCGTCCTTTTCATCATCAGGGCAGTAGCGGCGGAAAGCAGACAGCCAGCCAGCAGATAGACAGCCACGCTGTGCCAGTCGCCGCCGGAAAACGTGACCAGCGTGGCAGCAATCAATGGTGTGAATCCACCGCCAACCACACTGGCGACTTGATAACCCACACCCGCGCCACTATAGCGGTAACGCGTGCCAAACATCTCTATAAACATCGGCTGCTGCACACAGACCACCATGTCGTGTGCAACATTCGCCAGCATAATCGCGAAGAATATGATCCAGAACAGTGAGTGAGCTTCCAGCGCCATAAAGAACGGGAAGGCACTGAGTGTGCCGACCAGTGCACCCGTGATGTAAATGCGCCGCCGGCCAAAGCGGTCAGCCAGCCAGGCGAAGCAGGGGATGGTCAAGCAACTCAGGCCGCCAACCAACAACCCAATATTGAGGAACAGTTCGCGTGGTAAGCCAAGATTCTGGGTGGAGTAGCTAAAAGCGAAGGTGGTGACAATATACATTGTCAGCAGTTCACATAGCCGCAGGGCGATAATTTTTAAAAATGCGCTGGGGTGTCGTATCAACGCCTCCATGACTGGCAGACGTCGTTTAGTCTGTGCCATTGGTTTATGCTGACTCTGCTGTCCAAATTCGGCGGACTCGATTATGCCATTACGTACCCACAGCGCCGCCAGCACCAATACGGTGCTGAACAGGAAAGGAATGCGCCAGCCCCAGCTCAGAAACTGTTCATCGGTGGTCAAATGACTTATAAGCGAGACCAGGCCGGTAGAGAGCAACAGCCCGACGCCATAGCCAATCTGCACCCCACTACTGTAGAAAGCCTTTTTTTTCTCGGGCGCGCTTTCTACTGAAAGCACTGCTGCGCCGCCCCATTCGCCGCCAACGGCGAAGCCTTGTATTGCACGCAGTGCTACCAATAGTACCGGAGCCCACCAACCAATCATGCTAAAGGTAGGCAACAGGCCGATCAGCGCGGTAGCCAAACCCATTATCCAGACGGTCATCATCAGCATGCGTTTGCGGCCAAGAAGATCGCCAAAATGGCCAAAGATTACCCCGCCTAGCGGCCGGAACAGAAAGCCGACGCCAAAGGTCGCTAAAGCGGCAATTGTCCCCATAGCCGGGCTTATCTGCGGGAAGAATTCGCGGTTAAACACGAGGGCAGCAGTGATGCCATAGAGCAGAAAGTCATACCAGTCTACTACGGCGCCAGCGAAGCTACCCCAGGCAGCACGACGGGCACGGTTAAGTGAAGGCGTCTCCTTACCGGGGATAATCGAAATGAGGGTGGGGTCCATACTTGTCCTGTTTACACTAATTTTTTATTACTGGGATTGGTCAAGGGTTACTCACATTATGGCCGACATTTTGTGACGGCACATGAGACTACCGTGACAACAGATGGGAGGAAACCTAAATTTAAGAAAAGAACGCCAAGGGTTCTCATGGACACATTGGGGGCAAGGCCCAAGGTTGGACTGATGAAACGGTAGCACGGTCACTATGGGTTAATTCTTGGCGTCCTGTCGCCGCCGCCGGGGCAGTATCGTTATAGCGACTTTGGCTTTCAGAACGGACTGGCATTACGGGCGTTGATCCACTCTTCGCCAATGGGATGAACAAAATGTAGCTCACTGGCGTGTAGCATCAGCCGCAGAGTTCGTTCGGTACCTGGCAACAGGCGACCGCCATACAGGTCACAGCCCAAAATAGGGTGGCCCACATGCTGACAGTGGATGCGCAGTTGATGGGTACGCCCGGTTTCCGGGGTTAGCTGTACCCGCGTCAATGGCAGTAACGTCCCGCCTTCCAACTCATGATAAAAGCGCTCAACGACCCGATAGCGGGTGCGCGCGGGCTTACCGTGGCGTGCGCTAATCGACATCAGCGGGAACAGCGCCGGGTCTTTGGCAATCGCTGCGTCTATCACCCCTTCGTTGTCGTCCAGATGTCCGCAGAGCAGTGCGCTGTATACTTTGGTCACTGTGCGCTGGCTGAACTGTTGGCAGAGGGCGGCATTTATAGCCTTATTGCGGGCAATCACCATCAGCCCGGAAGTACCGAAATCCAGGCGGTGGACCAGGGTGCAGCCGGGGAATATCTGTACCAGCCGATGATGCACTGAATCCAGATTTTGCGGATTTTTTCCCGAGAGGCTGAGTAGCCCGGAGGGTTTATTGATAAGGACCAAGTGCTCGTCCTGATAGAGATTCTCGATCTTGTCATGGCATGGTGGGGCAATAAAGGTATCGATTATCTTAGACATCGGGCTACCCGGATGAAGAGTGGGAGCGGATGATAACGAATTTTAAGCCGACTGGCGAAGCACTATTCGGCGATACTGAACTCGACCTGCACGGTAAGCCGAGTGCTCGAGACTATATCGAGAAGACAGAGGGCGCTTTCGACACGTCATTTTTCGACCTGCTCCGAAAATACTTAAAAGAGCACGGTAAGGGGCCGGGTTATGTTCAAACTGTACTGGATATGTCTCTACTTGATGCACAGAGTATCCACGCTGAGTTGACCTGATGCCTCAATCGAAAATCCTCGTTGACACCAATGCCTACCTAAGGTTGGCCAAAACCATACGCCCCTTACTGTTCGTGACCTTTGGTGACAACGAGTATTGTCTGTACATTCTGCCTGAGCTCATTGAAGAACTGATCATGCTGGACTACGGTCATACCGATATGAAAACGATTAGTGGCTTGGTTGAGTATTGGAAATACTTTTCAGACATACCGGCCAACTTCAAAGCCGATTATCAGCGCCTGTTTGGTGATCAATAAGCCTTAATGCCTTGCCCACCAATTGATTGCCCGCAGCATCGAGCGCTCAGTAGTTAAGCGCTCTACCGAACTGACTGACCACGGGTTGGATAACCTGATGAATCGGCAATAATCGCTATGTTTATTTACTGTCCGCGAAGCCTATACCCGCTGTTGGTAGCGTCTTCTTGTGCAGTGGTTTACCCAGCGCCAGCCTTTTTCACCATAATCACCTCACCTCACCTCACCGCCACCAACGCCTCGCCAAGCGGGAAGCGTTTAAACCGGGTGGATGTCATGATGCTAGTGACAGGGAACGATCGGCATTAACGTGTTGGGCTAACCAATCGGCTACGCGCTGTTTTTGTACCTCATCCAGCCACATGCCTAACTTGGTTCGCCGCCAGATAGCATCGTCCAGCGAAACCACCCACTCTTTTTCCACCAAATAGCGCAGCTCGCTGGCATAAAGTCCATGACCAAAGTCTTCACCCAGATCTGCCAGACTGTGGGTATCCGTTAATATCAACTCGCTGTGAGAGCCATAGGTGCGGCTGTAGCGTCGCGCCAGACTCTCCGGTATAAACGGGTATTTGCGCCGCAGCTGTGCGGCGTAGTCGTCGCGGTCGCCCTTAAAATCACCACCGGGCAGTACCGTGCCTTTGGTCCAGGCGCCCTTGGCCTTGGGGTAGTATTTATGCAGTTTGTCCAATGCATGTTCGGCCAGTTTGCGATAGGTGGTCAGTTTGCCACCGAATACCGACAGCAACGGCGCTTTGCCATTGTCGTCGGTCACGGACAACGTATAGTCGCGGGTCACCGCCTGTGGCGAGTCCGATTCATCATCGCACAACGGTCTAACGCCGGAATATGACCAGACGATATCGGCGCGACTAAGCGGTTTTTTAAAGTGATCATTATAGACGTTCAATAAATAGTCCGTCTCTTGCTCATCAATATGCACCGCTTTGGGATCGCCATGGTATTCCACATCGGTGGTGCCGATAATGGAAAATTCATCCATCCAGGGAATGACAAACACAATACGGTTATCTTCATTTTGCAGGATATAGGCATATTGGCCGTTATGGACTCGGGGTACCACAATATGGCTGCCTTTGATTAACCGAATGCCATACTGGGATGGCAGCTTCAGGCCATCATCAATAAATTCCTTAACCCAAGGGCCGGTGGCGTTGGCCAGGCCTTTGGCTTGCCAGGACAGCGTTTCACCGGTAAGTGCATCATGGGCTTCAACGTTCCACAGGCCGTTTTCACGCCAGGCGCGGGTGACCTTGGTTTGGGTACGAACCTCGCCCCCTTTGGCCACCACTTCCTGAGCGTTCAGTACCACCAGCCGGGCGTCATCCACCCAACAATCCGAGTATTCAAAACCGCGCACAATAGATGGCTTAAGTGTTGAATCCGCGCCAAAACGCAACCCCTTACTGGCCGGCAAACTGGTACGTTTGCCAAGGTGGTCATACATAAACAGGCCAATGCGAATCATCCATGCCGGACGCAGGTGTGGCTGGTGCGGCAGGCGAAAACGCATGGGAAACGCGATGTGTGGGGCCATCTTTAGTAGCACTTCTCGTTCCGCCAGTGCTTCGCTGACCAAGCGGAATTCATAATGCTCGAGATAGCGCAGGCCGCCGTGGATCAATTTAGAGCTGGCGGAAGAGGTTGCGCAGGCCAGGTCCTGCGCTTCAAGCAGCAGCACGGACAACCCGCGCCCGGCAGCGTCCGCCGCGATGCCGGCACCATTGATGCCACCACCGATGACAATCAAATCTTTGGTTTCCACGTTAGCTACCTCCAAATGTTCGTTATGGTTCTTTTGTTTTCGTTTTCGCTCATAATTGTAAACGAAAATCGACAGTAACGCCAAGGGTGGTGATGGAAAAAACGTCTATGCGTGACGGGGGTAACAGTTTATGTTTAAAGTATGTATAAAGAAGGTTAACAATCGCGGTGGCGGTAACGGTGGGGAACAGGATGGAAAATTTTGCAACGATAGGTGTTGAGCTGGCACATCAGCGCTGGCAAGCGGGTGAAGCGGTGTTAGTGGATATTCGCGATCCGCAAAGCTATGCTGCGGGACATGCCCCTGGGGCTTTCCATTTAAGCAACGACTCTTTGACGGCGTTCATCGAGCAACACGACGTCACGCGACCCGTCATGGTGATGTGCTACCACGGCAATAGCAGCAAGGGGGCGGCGCAATATCTGCTGCAACAGGGTTTTGTCGAGGCCTACAGCATCGATGGCGGCTATGAAGCCTGGCAGGCGGCCTTTCCGGCAGAAGTGGATATCACCGCGGTCTAAGCATGTTTCGGTGGTATAAACCCGCTCCCTGCGTGCCCAGGAGCGGGTTGCACTGACCTATGTTCTCAGACTTTCGCCACCGTTTCCTTAACAAACAGGCCGTAGCTTAAGGCACCCACCACCAACAGTCCGGCACCAAGCAAAAACACCTTGGTTAAAAGTCGCCATAACGAATACCTTTCCTTCGCAGAGTAACGCTACGCTGACACCGTAAACGGCCATTATCGTATTCCTTGATTTTCTCAAAATTAAGCCTAGCTTTTGATCCCATTAGCAACAGGGTTGTGAACACGAAATGGAGGATGCCAGGACTATCATGTTATGATAGTTATCAGCTGATTATCTCAGACGCCAAGCAGCTTCGGCGCCATCGATGCCACTTGGCACCATGCTGGGCAATAATTCCCTGAGATCCTTTACCTAAGGGGTAGACCAACACCATGATTCGCGTAACCACCTTGTCTAATCCCCGTCTCGCCCAGGCCTTTATCGATTATATGAAAACCCAGGGCGTCATATTGGAAATGCAATCGCAAGGCAGAACCGCCGAGCTCTGGCTCCACGATGAGGCAGAACTGGCCCGGGTAGAGGCCGCTCTGGATATCTTCCTGCTCGATCCACTGCATCCGCGCTATCAGGCTGCCAGTTGGCATTCCGGTGATACCGGAAAGGGCCAGTTCCATTACACGCCCTCCTCATGGCTTCCGGCGCTGCGCAATCAGGCAGGGCCGTTTACCCTAGGCATGACTGCCGTGTGTGTCGTGGTATTTATTTTAATGAATCTGGTTGGCGATGATCAGGTGATCTCCTGGCTGGGGTTTCCCGCCGGTCCGCAGCAATATGTTCAGGTGTGGCGATGGGTAACCCACATTTTGTTACATTTTTCCCTGCTGCATTTATTGTTCAATGTGATGTGGTGGTGGTATCTCGCCGGCCTCGTTGAAAAATATCGTGGCGTGGTGCCGCTACTCGTATTAACGTTGGTTTCCGCCGTCGTCAGTGGGGTGGTGCAATCACATTTCAGCGGTCCACTGTTCGGTGGTCTTTCCGGCGTGGTTTATGCACTCATGGGTTATGTGTGGTGGTATGGTGAGAAGAACCCAGACAGCCCGTTGATGATGCCGCGTGGGGTGATAGTGTTTGCCCTGCTGTGGTTGTTCGCCGGTTACTTCGATATTTTCGGCATTGCCATTGCCAATGCCGCGCATGTAGCAGGGCTGGTCATTGGGTTATTAATGGCTTTTTGGGACACTCGCCATGGGATCGGAACCGGTCGCCATCGCTAGTGTTTCGATTACAGGGGATCTAACGTGAAGCAAACGCAGCGGCATGATGCCATCATTGAACTCGTGCGACGCCAAGGGTACGTCAGTACCGAAGAGTTGGTGGAACATTTTGCGGTCAGTCCACAAACCATCCGCCGCGACCTGAATGATTTGGCCGACGGAAATAAAATTCACCGCCATCACGGTGGCGCGGCATTACCCTCCAGTTCGGTCAATACCGCTTATCAAGAACGTAAAATCATGTGGTCGGCGGAAAAAGCCCGTATCGCACAGCGGGTCGCCAGCCAAATTCCCGACGGCGCGACCTTATTTATCGATATAGGCACCACGCCAGAGGCGGTAGCCCACGCCCTGCTGAACCATAAAAACCTACGGGTAGTCACCAATAACCTTAACGTCGCCACCTTGCTAAACGCCAAAGAGGATTTTAACCTGATCCTGGCCGGTGGCGAAGTGCGTACCCGCGACGGAGGTATCATCGGCGAAGCGACCCTAGACTTTATCTCTCAGTTCCGTCTGGATTACGGCATCCTGGGCATTAGCGGCATCGATATGGATGGCTCGCTGCTGGAATTTGATTACCACGAAGTGCGCACCAAACGCGCCATTATCGATAATTCCCGCTGCGTCATGCTTGTCACCGACCACTCAAAATTCGGGCGTAACGCCATGGTCAATCTGGGCAAAATGTCCCTGGTGAACTTCCTGTTCACCGATCGGTTGCCACCGCCTAGCGTTATGAGCATTATCGAGCAGTCGGAAGTGATACTCGAGCTGTGCTAACCCGTCATCTTTCGAACCGCAGGGGCATCGTCCCTGCGTCCGAGATGTTTGATAAATGAAAATAATCCGCTATTTTGTTTGCAAAAAACCCCCGCTGCTCTCATCTTTTTAATACCGTTGATATTCTTTGAACATCACGGATACAACGCGGTTGTACCCGAGGAACAGCCATAAGAGATATGCCGTGGAAACGCTATGCCGCGATAACCTGGTTGGCGTTTCCCATGTTGATCTACGTATAACCAACAGGATAGAGACGCGTTTATGCCAAAATTAAAACTTGATAAAGCAGCATTTCAATCCGCCCTGGAACGCCAGTGGCAACGTTTAGGTCTGCATGACGCACAGGAGATGAGCGCATTTCAGTGGTGGCAGGCGGTGAGTGCGGCGGTCAATGAACTTATTCCGTTCCAATCTGGGCGTCAGGGGGACAAAAAAAATCCTCGCCACGTCAATTACCTGTCTATGGAGTTCCTGATTGGCCGTTTAACCGGGAATAATCTGATCAATCTTGGTTGGTACGATACGGTTAAAAAAGCACTGGCTGAGTATCACATCAATTTAAGCGATCTGTTGGAGCAAGAGACTGACCCGGCTCTGGGCAACGGAGGGCTGGGCCGCTTGGCAGCCTGTTACCTGGATTCTATGGCGACGGTGGGGCAATCGGCTACCGGCTACGGACTCAATTATCAGTACGGCCTGTTTCGCCAGCAATTTTCCGACGGCAAACAAGTTGAAATACCCGATGACTGGCACCGTGAGAGCTATCCTTGGTTCAGACATCAGCCGGCGCTCACTGTCCAGGTCGGACTGGGTGGCAAATTGGTGAAAAATGAATCCGGGGGCGAGCAATGGCAACCGGCGTTTATGCTTAACGGAGAGGCTTGGGATTTGCCGGTCGTCGGGTATGAGAATGGCGTGACCTTGCCACTTCGTTTGTGGCAGGCTACCCATGCGCACCCTTTCGATCTTGCGCTGTTTAATGAAGGTAAGTTTCTCAAAGCCGAACAAGCGGGAATTGACGCCGCCAAGCTGACCAAGGTGTTATACCCTAACGATAACCATCAGCAGGGTAAACAGCTGCGCTTGATGCAACAATATTTCCAATGCGCCTGTGCGGTGGCTGATATTTTGCGCCGCCATCATCTGGCGGGCCTTTCAATCCAAAGCCTGCCGGATCACGAAGTCATTCAACTCAATGATACGCATCCCACCATTGCCATTCCCGAGATGCTTAGGGTGCTACTTGACCAACATCAGCTCTCTTGGGAAGACGCCTGGCGTATCACGTCGCGAACCTTTGCTTATACCAATCATACCCTGATGCCCGAAGCGCTGGAGTGTTGGGATGAAAAGTTGGTCCGTACTTTATTGCCGCGCCACTTCGCTATTATCAAAAATATCGATCGCGAGTTCAAAAAAGTGGTGCGCCAACATTGGCCGGATGATGAGGCCATCTGGGCCAAGGTTGCGGTACATTACGACCACCAGATACGCATGGCAAACCTCTGCGTGGTCTGTGGTTTTGCGGTAAACGGGGTTGCCGCGCTGCACTCCGATCTGGTGAAAACCGATCTCTTTGCGGAATATTTTGCGTTATGGCCGGAAAAATTTCATAACGTGACTAACGGTATCACGCCACGGCGCTGGCTAAAGCAGTGTAATCCGGCCCTGACAGAATTAATCGACAACACGATAGGTAAAGGCTGGGTAACCCGGCTGGAAAAACTTAAAGAACTGGAGCCTTATGCCGATCAGGCGGAGTTCTGTGAACGTTACCAGCAGATAAAGCGCGACAATAAGCAAAAACTGGCGGAAAAAATACAGCAGCTAACGGATATTACCGTCAATCCAGAGGCGTTGTTTGATGTGCAAATAAAACGCCTGCATGAATACAAACGCCAGCATCTTAACTTGCTGCACATTATGTCGCTCTATCGACAGCTGCGTGATAATCCCGCACTGGATATAGTACCGCGGGTATTCTTGTTCGGCGCCAAAGCCGCTCCCGGTTATGCACTGGCGAAAAATATTATTTATGCCATTAACCAAGTGGCGGAGAAGATCAATAACGATCGCAAAATTAACGATCGGCTGAAGGTGATCTTCTTGCCGGATTATCGCGTATCGGTGGCGGAATGGATGATCCCAGCGGCGGATTTGTCGGAACAAATTTCCACTGCAGGCAAAGAGGCCTCGGGCACCGGCAATATGAAGTTGGCGTTAAATGGCGCATTGACCATCGGCACGCTGGACGGTGCCAATGTGGAAATTGCGCAACAGGTGGGTGATGAACATATCTTTATCTTTGGACATACCGCCCCCGAGGTCAAAGAGATCCTGTCCCAAGGATATAAACCAGCCCAAATTCTGAAAAAAGACAAAGCGTTAAAAGCGTTGTTGACTGAACTTGGCAGCGGTGCATACAGTAACAAGCATAAGCATGCGTTCGACCCGTTGCTGCACAGTCTGCAGCAGGGTGGTGATCCCTACCTGGTGCTGGCAGATTTTGCCGCCTACGCTGAAGCTCAGCAACGGGTAGACGCGTTGTATCGTCGGCCACAGGCATGGACGCGCAGCGCGGTGCTCAATACCGCGCGGGTGGGTTTCTTTAGCTCGGACCGCTCGATTCGCGACTACCAGCAGCGTATTTGGCAAGCGAAACGTTAAGGAGCTTTGATGGATCCCAAGGTGCTTGATGAGGCCGCCGAACGGGCGGGAATTAGTCCAGAATATATCGATGCCTGGGGACAGCGCAAAATCATCAGCCAAGAAACCAAGCGGCAGTTACTCGACGCTATGGTGGGGCGGCGCGACCAGGCTGGCCAATCTCCGGTGCCGCCGGTATGGGTAATAAGACCGGGGGATGTGCCATCGCTGGCGCTGGAATTGAACGATCCGGTTGAATGGGTGTTGACAGAGGAGTTAGGGCGCCAGCACGAGGGATCGATGGAGCAGTACGCGCTGACTTTGCCCGATTCTCTGCCTTTGGGTTACCATCGGCTGGCGGTGCGCTCAGGCCTGCGACACTGGCGCTGCCAGGTTATTGTCGCCCCGGCGCGCTGCTACGAACCGGCGGCGTTGTTGGCCGGGCAAAAACTCTGGGGTGCTTGCATACAACTGTACACCCTACGTTCCCGGCATAATTGGGGCGTGGGCGATTTTGGTGATTTGGCCTTAATGCTTGAGGGGGTGGCCAAACAGGGTGGTGCATTTGTTGGCCTAAACCCGATACATGCGCTTTATCCTGCAACGCCAGCCTGGGCCAGCCCCTACAGTCCTTCTTCACGCCGCTGGCTGAATATCCTCTATATCAATGTCGGCGCGCTGGAGGATTTTGTGCAAAGCGTACAGGCCCAACAGTGGTGGAGTTTGCCGTTAACCCAGTCCACCCTGGCTGCGCTGCGTGAGGACGATGTGGTGGACTATGCCCAGGTAACGCAATGTAAGCTAACCGCGTTAACCTTCGCGTATGAGCAATTTTCCAGGCGCGGCAGTGACGACAAACAGTATATTGATTTTGTTGAGTTTATTCGTCTTGGCGGCGAGAGCCTGCGTTATCAGGCCACCTTTGATGCCTTGCATCGTTACCTGACCCGTGAAGGCCATCCTTCTGCAGGGTGGCAACACTGGCCCGTGGAGTATCAGCAAGCCGACAGCCCACAGGTGCGAGAATTTAGTCAACGTCATCACCAGGAGATCCGGTTTTTTAGCTGGATGCAGTGGGTGGCTGCGCGTCAGTTTGATCAGTGCTTCGAGCTCAGTCAGCGGCTGAATATGCCGATCGGTTTATATCGGGATGTCGCGGTAGGGGTCAGCGAAGGGGGGATGGAGACCTGGAGCGATCGCACGTTATATTGTTTGGCCGCTGCCGTGGGTGCACCGCCCGACCGGTTGGGACCACAGGGGCAGAATTGGAACTTGCCGCCACAGGACCCAAACGTGCTGGTGGCGAGAGCCTATGAACCCTTTATTGAGATGTTGCGTGCCAATATGCACCACTGTGGCGCATTACGTCTTGATCATGTGATGTCGTTACTGCGGCTTTGGTGGGTACCCGCACAAAGCAGTGCGGTGCAGGGTGCTTATGTCAGTTATCCGGTGGATGATCTGCTGGCGATACTGGCGCTGGAAAGCCATCGGCAGCACTGCATGGTTATCGGTGAGGATTTAGGCACGGTGCCCCGGGAGATCACCGAAAAACTCCATGCCGCCGGGATTTACTCCTATAAAGTCCTGTTTTTTGAGCGTACTAGCCCTAGTGCATTTCGTAGCCCGACAGAGTACGTTTCCCAGGCGATGGCCACCCTGACCACCCATGATTTGGCCACCTTGCGCGGCTACTGGCAGCAAGAGGACCTGCGCTTGGGCCAGCGACTGAAGCTTTATCCTGACGATGCGGTTTATCAGCATCTGCTACACGATCGGCAACTGGCGCGCCAGGCGCTACTTGACGCCCTGCATCACTGGAAATGTGTGCCGGTAACACTGAGCGCCAATGCTGAGCGGGTGGTGATGTCGCCAGTGCTGAACCGCGGCATTCATCGTTATGTGGCGCGCAGTCATTCGGCACTGCTCGGGTTGCAGCCGGAAGACTGGTTGGGTATGGCGCTGCCGGTCAATGTTCCCGGAACCACTGATCAATACCCCAATTGGCGACGAAAACTCACCTGTGGCGTAGTGGAGATGTTCGACGATCCGGCGGTGATTCGGTTGTTGAAAGAGGTAAACCGATTGCGAAAGGCGGCCGTTGCCAAGACAGCTAGCCTGGTCGTGCGTAAGGCATAATCTAGGACGTATCAATGGTAAGGAATCGGACTTAGGCGGGATATCGGGTGTTGTCATTGTGCCGGCCCATTGTCGCGGGCCGGCGATCGATGACAGCATAAACGTTAATAAAAAGAGTGCTCACCGCGCTGATGCTCAGTCAGATCGCGTACGCCCTTAAGTTCGGGAAATTTTTCCAGCAGCTCTTTTTCGATGCCTTCCTTGAGGGTGTAATCCACCATGGAACAGCCGTTACAACCACCGCCGAACTGCAGAATGGCCAGATGGTCATCGGTGATTTCCATGAGTGACACCTGACCGCCATGGCTTGCCAACTGAGGGTTAATCTGCGATTGCAGCACATATTCCACCCTTTCGATCAGCGGCGCGTCGTCTGATACTTTGCGCATCTTGGCGTTAGGCGCTTTTAGCGTCAGCTGTGAACCGAGTTTGTCGGTCACAAAGTCTATTTCTGCGTCCACCAGGTAAGGTGCGCTGAGGGCATCTACATAGGCGTTGATTTTGTCGAATTTCAGTTCGGTGTCTGTGGTTTCCACCGCGTCGGGCGGGCAGTATGAGACCCCGCACTCGGCGGTTGGCGTACCTGGGTTAATGACAAACACACGAATCTGGGTGCCAGCTTCCTGATTGGCCAGCAATTTAGCAAAATGCTCCTGGGCTGCATCGGTAATCCGGATCATAACATTCACTCAATAGTTGACTGATTTAGTCGGTTATAATACTCCCATTCTCCCGCCAACTACAAGGTTCGGCAAATGCACCATATGTGCACTGCTTTCGCTCGCTGCGTCAGCAGGAGATGGGTAATTTCTTCTGCGGTACTGCCGGTGGTAACCACATCATCCACCAGCGCCACGGTTTTTCCCGCGACATCGGTGGTGCAATAAAACGCCCCACGCAGGTTACGCCGACGGGCGCGGGCATGGAGCATCTGTTGTGGTACTGCGGCCCGCAGGCGCACCAAACCATCACGGCGGTAGTCGAGGTCAAGCCAGTGTGCCAGCGGCCGCGCGAGCAGATCACTTTGATTATACCCCCTGCGCCAATGACGGGAAGCATGCAACGGCACGTTTAGTATAAGATCGGGGGTGTCGCACAGCTGTAGACGGCGATCTTCCTGCCAGCGCAGCAGCAGCAGACGGGCCAGGACATGAGCCAGCCCTGTATCACCCCGGTGTTTACATTTTTTTATCAGCACGCTCAGCGGCGGTTGATAGGCACAAACATAGGTTATCGATTGCCAGGGTGGGGCATTTAGCTGACATCGGCCGCAACGCTGCCGACGGTTTCCCGCAGGCAGACCGCAGCGCGGGCAGCAGGTTTCCCGCCCATTGAGCAGCGCCTGGGTGCAGCAGCGACAAATACCCTGATGGCTGAACCATACGGGCTGTTGGCATAGCCAACAAAGGGCATTGATTGTTAGCATAGGGGTTTTCCTTAACCATTAACCTACGGAACGCGATGTCATGAAGCCAGTGTACGGGATGAACCCCTTGTTTTGGCGCACGATCGGCGCCGGTTCTGTCGATCTTGTGCTACTTCATGGATGGGGATTGAACGCCGAGGTGTGGTCTTGCATTGAGACGCGGCTATCGCCGCATTTCCGGCTGCATTTGGTGGATTTACCGGGCTATGGCCGCAGCCAGGGTTTTGGTGCCTTATCACTGGCGCGCATGGCGCAAGCCGTGATGGATAGAGCACCGCCGCAGGCGTGGTGGTTGGGGTGGTCATTGGGCGGGCTGGTGGCCAGCCAGGCGGCCCTCGACTGGCCTGAGCGGGTCGCTGGGCTTATCACCGTGGCATCATCGCCCTGTTTTAGCGCCGCGCCAGCGTGGCCAGGGATCAACGCGGAGGTACTGGTCGGATTTGAGCAGCAACTGCGCCACGATTTTCAGCGCACGGTAGAGCGTTTCCTCGCGTTGCAAACCTTGGGAACCGTCACCGCCCGGGAAGATACCCGCCGATTGAAACAGGTGGTATTAAGTCAGCCGCTGCCAGCGGTGGAAGTGTTGACTGCGGGGTTGGATATTCTGCGCGGCGCTGATTTGCGCGATCCCCTGGCCGGGCTGAGGGTGCCGCTGTTACGCTTGTATGGTTATTTGGACGGTTTGGTGCCGCGTAAGGTGGCCGGATTGCTGGATCAATGCTGGCCTGATAGCCAGAGTGTGATCGTGCCTAAAGCCGCCCATGCCCCTTTTATTTCTCACCCAGACATATTCTGCCAGCATATTCTTCAATTTATCAACGCATCGCGTTGATATCAGCATAGCCTGCTGCTGGCCACCACTGGCGCATATTGTCGTTGCGCCTTTTTTAGCCGTTTTCTGTTCCCCGCATTGTTACTTAAAGGCTAACGATCAATCCATCAGGTTAATTGATGCTCTGATTGACGCCGCCTAGACTGACTCTATTGTTTCTTCACGCTGTCACTTCTTGTGACAGTGCATGAACCGAGGAGGTCTATCATGCCGCTACATCAAGCGCCGCCCAAAGCCTGGGATACTCATCGTACCGAGAAAAAACGTCGACTGGAGCAAGTCCGTGCCGTAGCCGATGGAAAAGTTCTGCCTACCCATCAGATGACCGCTGTACTTGAAGCCCTGATCGCCCCTGGCGACCGGGTCATACTGGAAGGTAATAATCAAAAACAAGCTGATTTCCTGGCCCGGAGCTTGGCTAAAGCCAACCCGAAAAAATTGCATGATTTACATATGCTGATGCCGAGTGTCAGTTTAGCGGAACATCTTGATCTGTTTGAAAAGGGTATCGCCCACAAACTGGATTTTGCCTTTTCCGGGCCGCAAAGTTTACGCATTTCCCAACTGTTGGATGATGGATTGCTGGAAATAGGCGCTATTCATACCTATATCGAGCTCTATGCCCGTCTGTTCGTCGACTTGGTGCCCAATGTGGCGCTGGTTGCCGGTTTCAAGGCCGACCGAAAGGGCAATCTTTATACGGGTGCCAGTACCGAAGATACCCCGGCATTGGTGGAAGCGACTGCATTTAAAGACGGTATCGTCATCGCCCAGGTTAATGAGCTGGTTGACGATGAGTGTGATTTGCCCAGGGTTGATATTCCCGGATCCTGGATCGATTTTGTGGTGGTGGCCGACCGGCCCTTCTTTATTGAGCCCCTGTTTACCCGCGATCCGCGCCTGATCAAACCGGTGCACGTGCTTATGGCCATGATGGCGATTAAAGGCATTTATGCCGAGCACCAGGTGCAATCGTTGAATCACGGCATCGGTTTTAATACCGCCGCCATTGAATTGCTACTACCGACCTACGGCGAACGGTTGGGACTGAAGGGCAAGATTTGCCGCCACTGGGCGTTAAATCCTCATCCGACGTTAATTCCGGCCATTGAAAGCGGCTGGGTTGATACCGTGCACTGTTTTGGCGGTGAATTGGGGATGGAAAATTATATTGCCGCCCGCCCGGACGTGTTTTTTACCGGTGCCGATGGTTCTATGCGCTCCAACCGTGCCTTATGCCAGTTAGCCGGCCAATACGCAGTGGATATGTTTATCGGCTCGACGCTGCAAATTGACGGCCTGGCCAACTCCTCCACCGTTACCCGCGGGCGTCTATCCGGGTTTGGTGGCGCGCCGAATATGGGACATGACCCGCACGGTCGGCGTCATGCCACGCCTGCCTGGCTGGATATGATTGAAGAACCGGATCCTATGCAACCCGGCCGCAAGCTGGTGGTGCAAATGGTGGAAACCTATCAGGCCGGCGCCAAACCCTCTTTTGTCGAAAAACTCGAAGCGGTAGACGTGGGTAAAGACGCTGGCATGCCGCTGGCACCGGTCATGATTTACGGCCAGGACGTTACCCATGTGTTGACCGAAGAGGGCATTGCCTACCTCTACCGGGCACGGTCGATGGAAGAGCGCCGGGCGATGGTGGCCGCAGTGGCGGGCATCACCGATATCGGTCTGGGGGTGGATGCTAAACGGGTGGCGGATCTGCGTCGCCGTGGTCTGGTGGTGTACCCCGAAGATATGGGGATCCAGCGCTCGGATGCTAGCCGTTCGTTGCTCGCCGCCGGCAGTATCGCGGACCTGGTTGAATGGTCGGGCGGCTTATACCAGCCACCGGCAAAATTCCGGAGCTGGTAATGAAAGTACAACCCGCGCTACAGCCCGATGTCGCCGAACGACAGGCTATCCGCCTGTCCACCCTCGCGGTGCGTTCATTGATTGAGGAAGCGAGGCTCAGTCCAAAACCTGGGCTGGTGGATAGCCGGGGTGCCGGGGCGCATAAAGACCTCAGTTTGGCCTTGATGGAGCGTTCCGCTCAGAGCTTACGCTCGACGTTTTACCATCTGGCACTGCACAGTTGGCTGCGACCGGCTGATGTCGCGCTACGCCAGGAAATCGGCCGATTGGGGCGATTGGGTGAGCAAGACATGATGACTGCCACCGGCGGTATCAATACTCACCGTGGCGCGATTTGGGCGCTGGGACTGTTGGTCAGCGCCTGCGCGATGTTTGGCGGGGCGGGTTCGGTATCGGCCATTACCGATGGTGCGGCGCGCCTGGCGGTCCTGCCGGATCCGTTCGGCCCCATCACCTTTAGTAAAGGGCAACGCGCCATTCAGCGCTACCGGGTTCCCGGCGCCAAAGATGAGGCCATCGGCGGTTTTGTGCATATCACCCAACAGGCGTTGCCGCAATTACGCATGAGCCGCCGGCAGGGATGGACTGAGCCACAGGCCAGGCTGGATGCATTGATGTCCATCATGTCCACCTTGACCGATACCTGTGTGCTAAATCGAGGCGGTATGTCGGCGTTAAACACCATGCATCGGGGCGCATCGGCGGTATTGGCCGCCGGTGGGGTCGGTTGCCTGGCGGGACGCACTGCGCTTGACGCGCTCGATCGACGCATGCTGCAGGACAACGCCTCACCCGGTGGTGCGGCCGACCTATTGGCCGCCACTATTTTCCTCGATTGGGTTAGCGCCTGATCGCTTACATCATAAAGAGGATGCTATGGAACGAATTGAATTGCATTTCCCCGCCGGCGAGACCTTACCCGCTAAGGCACTGGCGGGCGTGGTGGGATCCGGAGATCTGGAAGCGCTCTTCCAGCCGGCCGCCGATAACGAGTTACATGTGATCATCCGTTCGTCGGTAGACGGTGGCCAGCAGCGTTGGCAACACCTGTTCGAACGCATTAACGCCGCGCGTTCCTTACCGGCAGGACGATTGGATATCAACGACTTTGGCGCGACGCCGGGCGTGGCCCGCTTGCGCATTGAACAGGTACTCGAGGAGGCCGGCAATGTCTGACAGAATCAGTTTTATTGAGCTCGGTGCGCGCCAGCGTGCCAAAGCCCTGCTTGATGAAGGTAGCTTTCGCGAACTGCTTGATCCCTACGAGCAGATCACCTCTCCTTGGCTAGAACCACAGGGCATAGTACCGCAGGCCGATGATGGTATGGTGGTGGCAAAAGGCACGCTGGACGGCAAATCCACCGTGGTAGTGGCCATTGAAGGTGCGTTTCAGGGCGGCAGCATGGGCGAGGTGTCCGGCGCAAAAATGGCTGCGGCATTGGAACTGGCGGCCAACGATTGGCACCAGGGTGTGCAGACCCAGGCGGTGCTGATGTTGGAAACCGGAGGTGTTCGCCTGCAGGAGGCCAATCTCGGCCTGGCCGCCATCGCAGACATTCATGCTGCTATTGTGGACCTGCGCCGTTATACGCCGGTGATTGGCATTGTTGCGGGCACGGTGGGCTGTTTTGGTGGCATGTCGATTGCCGCTGCGTTATGCAGCCGTTTGATTGTTACCCGCGAAGCCCGACTGGGATTGAATGGCCCACAGGTGATTGAGCAGGAAGCGGGGATTGAAGAGTATGACTCCCGCGACCGTCCGTTTATCTGGAGCATGACCGGTGGTGAAGTGCGTTATCACGCCGGTTTTGTTGACGCGCTGGTCAGTGACGACCTGGCCGAAGTGAAACGGACCACGCTGGATTTCCTGCGCCGTGGCGTGCCCGACCGGTTGCGTACCGACGATTACCGCTATTACCTGACCAAACTTAACCAATATGACACTCGTCAACAAGTGGATAAGCAGCAGACCCTAGCGCTGTTTACTCGGGAGGATCGCGCATGAACACAACCTATCTTAGTCGCGGAAACTATTGGTTTTCTCTACTGACCGATGGCATGTCGCTGCGCCAGGGTCAATGCGCCTCGGTTAACGTCGCCGACGGCGAGATCAATGGGCAACCGGCGCGTTATATTGCCGTGGTACCTGATGCCGCCAACCACTTCCCACGCGCCGTACGGGGAGAAGTGGGGTTATTGGAAGGTTGGACGCTGGATCAGGTGGTAAGCGAAGTTATCGATCGTGATGCCGACCGAGCTGACAAAGGTGCCATCGTGGCTATCGTTGACGTACCGAGTCAGGCGTATGGCCGGCGCGAGGAAGCCTTTGGCATCCATCAGTCACTGGCTGGTGCGGTATCGGCGTACGCCCGGGCGCGTTTGGCCGGCCATCCCGTCATCGCGCTGATTGTCGGTAAAGCGATGTCCGGTGCCTTCCTGGCTCACGGTTACCAAGCCAATCAACTGATCGCCTTTAATGATCCCGAGGTCATGATTCACGCGATGGGCAAAGAGTCCGCTGCCCGGATCACCCTGCGTTCAGTTGACGCCTTGGAAAAGCTGGCGCAAACCATCCCACCGATGGCCTATGACATTGAACACTATGCCACGCTGGGTTTGCTGGCACGTCTCATGGATATCGGCAATCCCGATCAGGCCAAGCCCGAGGATATTCAGGCCGTGCGCGCCGCCCTGGTTGACGCAACCGCCAAGGCCAGACTCGCGGGCTGCGGGTTGACCAACCGACTCGGCGCGGACAACCGCAAAAGTTCGTTGCGGGTTAGAGAACGTATGCAGCAGGAGTGGTAACCATAAAGCAGCTCCTGCTTTTTAGGCGGTAGGCGCGTGAGCTGCGCGCCTGTTTACCCTATTAAACCCATTGAATAGGCCACCGGCAACGCCTGCCGCCCCCGTTCAAGGTGGCGTAAAAATATAAAACATCGCGCCGGTGGTTGATTAAGCACCTTTTATTTACATTACGGATGGTTATATGACCTACATTATTATTCATGCCCTTACGCCAATCTTCGTGATTATGTTATTGGGTTTTTACGCCGGCAAAGCAAAAATGGTGACCAACACCAATGTCTCCTTGCTCAATGTGTTTGTTATGGACTTTGCGTTACCTGCAGCGCTATTTAGTGCCACGGTGCAAACACCCTGGCGGGGCATCCTTAGCCAGTCACCACTGATTGTGTTGCTGGTGCTTTCCATGTGGATAGCCTATGCCGCCCTTTATTTTATCTGTATCAAGGTGTTCAAGAAGTCGCCCCAGGATGCAGCAGTATTAACCCTGACCGTCGCGTTGCCCAACTATGCCGCGCTGGGTCTGCCTATTCTAGGCAGTGTGTTGGGGGAAAATTCCACCACCTCGTTGTCGGTAGCGGTTTCCATTGCGTGCGGTTCAGTACTGATGACGCCGTTTTGTTTATTAATTCTGGAACGTGAAAAGGCCCGTGCCAACGGCGAGAACCGTGGCTCGGCGCTGAAAATGTTGCCGGTATTAATGTGGCGCTCGGTGACCAAACCCATTGTGTGGGGCCCCTTGCTCGGTGTCCTGCTGTCGGCCATTGGCCTGAGAATGCCGGAAATTGTGCTGACCGCCATTAAGCCATTGGGATTATCCGCCACCGCGGCGGCACTGTTTTTGACCGGGGTAATTCTCTCGGCGCGGAAATTGAAAATCAATGGCCCGGTGCTGGTCTCTTGTGTCACCAAAAACCTGATCCAGCCGTTTATTGCCTGGGGATTACTGCTGATGTTCGGTATCACGGGTCCATTGGCTGTGACCGCGGTATTGATGGTTGCCCTATCGGCCGGTTTCTTCGGCATTGTGTTTGGTAATCGCTTCGGTGTGCAGTCGCCGGATGCCGAGGCGACACTGCTGATAAGCTCCGTGTTGTGTATCCTGACCTTGCCGTTGTTTATCTCACTGACTGCCGGGCTTTAGTCGTCGAGGTGATAATGCATCCGATCCGGCCTCATGACCTGCTGTGGATCGACCGAGCCCAGCAGCTTGATTGGCACCTGCCGGCACCTGAATGGGTTGCCAGCCAATGGTCCAGTGCGCTGCCGCTGGTGGTGCGTCGAGATCACGGGTTATCCGGCCAGATCGCGGTGGGCGTGCGTGGCGCACAGCGAGGACAACGCGCCGCTGCCTGGGTACCGGCGACGGCTATCGTACGCACGGTCAGCCCTGAGGCGCTGATCGCGACATTACCCTCGATGGCATCCCGTGACGATGCCATTGCCCGGCACGGGTCACTCACGGTGCTGAGCGCCTTAGCTGCGCTGGCCCGCATTCAGTGGCCCTGGATCTGGGGCGTCACCGGCAGTTGTGGTTATATGCTGGCGACCGGGGTTAATGTCTGTACACCAAGCAGCGATCTCGACCTGTTGATCCGTTGCCCGGTTGCACAGACACGTGAAAACTTCGCGCCGTTGTTGGCCACCATCGCCACCTTGCCCTGTCGTGTCGATATTCAAGTAGAAACCCCCTTGGGCGGATGGGCTTTGCTGGAATGGCTTCGTGGTGGCAAGGTATTGATAAAGACCGATCGCGGGCCAGTAATCTGCCGTGATCCCTGGACTTTCCCCATGGAGCAGAGAACATCATGAAATTAATGCTGACCTTTCCTGGGCAGGGGCCGCAAGTGCCGGGCATGTTGCATCACCTGCCGGTGAGTGATGATGCTCGCGCGTTACTGGCTCAAGCCACTACGGTTCTGGGGGCCCCGGTTGACGAGTTAGATAGTGCAGAGGCGTTGCAGTCCACCCGTGCGGTACAGCTTTGTTTGTTTATCGCCGGCGTGGTTTACGCCCGTCAGGTGTTACACGCCGGCATTGCGGTTGATATGGTCAGCGGCCTGTCGATTGGCGCGTTTCCCGCCGCGGTGTGTGCGGGTGCGTTGTCCTATGCGGACGGGGTGCGCCTGGTGGCGTTGCGAGGCGAACTGATGCAGCAGGCTTACCCCGAGGGTTATGGACTCTCGGCCATTGCCGGGTTGTCACGTACGCAGGTGGAAAACCTGATCGCCCGTATCCACTCCCCGGCGCTGCCGGTCTATTTGGCCAATCTTAACGCCGAGGATCAGTTTGTGATTGCCGGCAGCGTGGAGGCCATGACGGCGGTATGCCATTTGGCCAGCGAACAGGGTGCCAGTCGGACTCAGCGCCTGGCCGTCAGTGTGCCGTCTCATTGTGAACTGCTCGCCGGGCCGGCGGATCAGTTGGCTCAAGCGATGGCCAAGGTCACGCTGCAGCGCCCGGAAATCGCTTATCTGAGCGGCAGTACCGGCCGCGTTATTTGGCAACCGGAACGCATCGCCGAAGATTTGGCGCGCAATATGGCCCGGCCGGTGCATTGGCAGGATGCCATGGTCAGCGCCTATGAACGTGATGTCCGCCTGGCGATTGAAATGCCACCGGGGACGGTGCTGACCGGCCTGACCAAAAGGGTCATGGCGCAAGGCGAGGCGCTGGCGTTAAGCCAACATCCGTTGTCATTAATCAACACGTTGGCCGGGCGTTTAATGAGGGATTAAACATAATGTGTCGGCCAACGGGGCGGGGTTATTGCGGTGGCTGAGTGCATACATACGGCCTTCGGCCACCAGCGCCAGCATGTCGGGATCCCGTTCGCGGTTGCGGGCGAAAACCAGCGCGATGGTCTGGCGCATTTGATACGCTGCCGCCAGTGTCATCAGGCGAACCGTATGTTGATAAATGCGGGTCATGCGGCCGGGTAGCAGACAATGCCCCACGCCGGCCTGTACCAGATTTATCATGGAAAAAATATCGTTGACGTGGGTGACAATCTGCGGCTCGAACCCTGCCACCTGAAACGCCTCTTTAAACCCGTGGTACGTGGCAAAACCTTCACTCAGGGAGACAAATTTTTCATTCCTAAAATCACGTAAATCCGCAGGCCCGCTGACCGCTGGCGATGTGGCCGGTGATGCCAGATAGATATCGTCCTTAAACAAGGGCAACACTTCATAACGCGTTGGGTCAATTTGTGCATCGCTTACCGAGATCAAAATAGCATCGAGCTGCTGTTGATCGAGCTTAAGCAGTAAATCCTGATTCGATCCCATTAGCAGCTCAAGCTCCAGCAATGGGCGTCGCAGTTTTAATCCCATGATCAACTGCGGTATCGTATCCAGGGTGAGGGAATATAGGGTGCCAAGCTTAAGGCGGCCTTGGCCGACCCCGCCGGTTTTGCGGGTTTCCTCAACGCCGCGGCGCATCAGATCGGATACTTCGCGGGCATATTCGGCCAGGGTTTCGGCGGCGGGCAGCGGCGTAAGGTTGCGTCCCTGATGAACAAACAGCGGGCAGCGGATGCCTTCTTCTAAGGTATGCAGCGCACGGTGAACACTTACCGTGCTCAAATCCAGTTGTTCTGCAGTGCGACTGATATTGCGTTTATCCATAAACGCCAAGAAGATCTCCAATTTACGAAAAGTGATATCGTTTTCCAGCATAAAATAAAATCCATCCCGACGGGAGCAAGGGCGCTGAGTGCCGGTTTGGTCTATGCCAACACCGGGTGGCAAAAGGGAATATCCGGTGCGAGCTCAGGGCTCATATTCCAGCCAGAGAAATTGATACGCGGTCAGACTCAGCGTTTGGTTTCCTACTATATCCTGATAACGTATCACATCATGGTAATATCCGTCAGGCAGGACACAGTCGATGGTTCTGGCGGTGAGATTAAAGAGACACAATATATGTTGTGTTGTGCCGTGACGACGAAAAACAAACAGCGCGTTATCCCACTCCATCACCTCCATTAGGGCATCTGGATGAAAGGCGGCCAGTTGCCGCCGCCGCTGAATCAGTGCGCTGAGCTGTTGAAAGACCCTTGAGCGCAGCGACGTCCTCTCATCCAACGCCGACTCAATCTCTTTTAGGGGATATTTTTCGCGATTCACCGCACGGTTGTGGCCAGCGGCCTTCACCCCTTCATAATCATTGCGTGAGCCGAGAATGCTTTGTACATACACTGCGGGCACTCCGGGAAACGCCAATAAAATAGCGTGTGCCAGTAAAAAACGGTCCAGGCGCGTGTCGTCGTTATCCTGACGGCGATTGAGTGCGTCCATAAAGGTCACATTGATTTCATAAGGGCTGGTGGTGCCATCGGTATTTTGTTTATAGGACACCAGCGCCCCTTCGGATTCCAAATCACGCACCAGGCTATTGATCTCGATTTCCGGCAAAATACCGCGCAGTGGGTTCATACCGATGCCGTCGTGAGAGGCCAGAAAATTGAGGAAGCTATGCTCGCCCTGGCCGTGTTCCAGTGAGGCAGCCCATTGCCGGATTGCTCGACTGTTACCGTTATGAATAGCGTGCAATACCAAGGGCGGTAATGGGAATTGGTAAACCATTTGCGCTTCATCATGGCCGTTGCCGAAATAGCTAATGTTGTCTTTATGCGGCACGTTGGTTTCCGTGATGATCACGGTACCGGGCGCGACATCATCCACAATGGCCCGCAGCAGTTTCACCACCAGATGAGTCTTGGGCAGGTGGATGCAGCGCGTGCCAATCTCCTTGCAAAGATAGCCGACCGCGTCCAGGCGAATATAATCTGCGCCTTGGGTTAAATAATGTAATAAGACGCCGATGATGGCGATCATCACGTGGGGATCGGCAAAATTCAGATCAACCTGATCGGCGCTGAAGGTGGTCCACAAAAACCGAGTTTCTTGGTCTTGCATGACAAAGGGAGTCAATAGCGGCGACGTGCGGGGACGGGTGACGGAACCGAGATCGGTGGCGGGAGGAACACTGATAAAAAAATGCTCAAAATCCGTTTGTTGCTCAAGGTAATTCGACAGCCATTTACTGTGCGCGGAGATATGGTTACAGACAAAATCAAACATCAGCCGCGTGGATTGATGGAGCCGGGTGATATCTTGCCAACTGCCCACGATACGATTGACCTGATGATAATCAATCACTGAAAAGCCATCGTCCGAGGAGTAGGGATAAAATGGCAGTAAATGGACCACATTAAACGTTGATTGCAGACGCTGCTCAAAAAAAGACGTCAAGGTCGCCAGGGTCGGCTGTTCCGCCACCATAAACTGGTCGGCATAGGTGATAAGCACCACATCCTGCTCATCCCAATGCAGCTTGCGTGGCTGATGAAGCGTCGATTTGGCAAAGCTGATTTTACTTTTGATGCTATCAATTTGTACTTGAGTCAGCGATGAGGCATAAATTTGCTCAAGCAAATGAATAATGGCTTCCATTATTGCACCTTGTAGGAGTGGCAACGTCCAAAAACAACACGACCGCAACGTTAACGCTATGTTTTTAATGTAGGCACTGACAGCAAAAGCGCAAACCGGTTATAGGCCGTGGTGTAGGGGCAACATGATTTTTTGGCCAACAAAGGCCTAAAAGAACAATTTATAGACAATGGGTTATCTTGTCAGCCGTTTTATGGGGCATTGAGGAAAATCGCCCTAATGCCCGGCTACCACCGGATTAACCCTGAGCCGGTAGTAAGGTATCGCGCAGTTAGCGCCTTCGGGACAATGACGACAGTGTCCCGTCAGGTCGACAGTATTCGGTTCTTCGACGCGTTCAGCTTTGCCCATCAGCACCAGCTGTTCCAGCATGGCCTCGGTCATGGCGGTGGGCTGGTTTAAGCTGGCGCTGAGTTGCCTGACGTTGGCTTGACCATTTAACGCCAAGGCATCACGTAACTGTAGCAGATCGGCCATGGTTGAATTCCTTAATGGCAGCTTCCGCCAGAAGTGCTTATGCAACAGGATTTTTTCCCATTGTCGGGTAAGCTAATTGTAAAATGATTGCGCATCAGGTACAGCCCCAGCACAAACAGCACATTAACCACAACAACAATGACGAGGCTCAAGGCGCTGGTGAACGGATGGGCGCTAAAAGTAGCCACCTGGTAGAACAGGGTAGCCAACGAATAAGCCACGTTGATTCCCCAGACGATGGATAATGTCATCCAGCCGCGGCTACTTTCCCGGGCGATGGCACCCATGACCGAAACACAAGGCACGTACAGCAACACAAAAATCAGATAGCTGTAGGCGGAAATGGCTGACCCGAACTTTTCGCTCATCACGCCCATGGAACGACCGGACATTTCCCCATCGCCTTTACTGGCTTCAATCGGATTGGACAGTACGCTCAAGCTAAAGGTCTGTTTGAGATTTTGCCAGGTTTGGGTTACTCCGTCGGTAAGTTCAGCGAGTAAGTCGAATTTTTGCGGGTCGAAAGGCGCATTGGTAATATGCTCGGCGGTATATAAGGTATTAAGCGTGCCCACCACCACTTCTTTGGCCATGGCGCCGGTAACCAGCCCTACGGTGGCCTGCCAGTTATCCTCATGTACACCCATCGGCGCCAGCAGTGGCGTCAAGACTTTACTGACCGAAGCCAGTGCTGAGTCGTTGATATCATTCACCGCAGTACCTTGCAGGGAAAAGCTGTTTAGCGCCCCGATAAAGATACTGGCGATGATAATGACTTTGCCCGCGCGTAGCACGAACCCTTTTAATCTTTGCCAGGTTTGCAGCAGTAGGCTCTTGATGTGGGGTATGTGATATACCGGCAGTTCCATGATAAAGGGCATGGCTTCGCCACGCATAATGGTGAATTTGAGCAACAGCCCGGTCAATACCGCCACGACGATGCCCAGCAGGTACAACGAGAAGACTACCGACGCGCCGTTCTGGCCAAAAAAAGCGGCGGCAAACACGGCAAAAATGGCCAATCGTGCACCGCACGACATAAACGGCGCCATCATGATGGTGATCAGGCGTTCACGCGGCGCATCCAGCGTTCTGGCACCCATCACTGAGGGAACATTACAGCCGAAGCCGACAATGAGCGGTACAAAGGATTTGCCCGGCAAGCCCAGCGCCTGCATCATCCGATCCATGACAAAGGCTGCCCGTGCCATATATCCCGAGTCTTCCATAAACGAGAGAAACAGATACATCATGCCGATTTGCGGAATCAGCGGCAGCACCGTATTGATCCCCCCGCCAATCCCCTGAGCCAGGAATATCGTCAGCCAGCGCGGGAAATGCAGCATATGGCCAAGCCATTGGGTACCGTCAATAAACAATGCCGTTGACCCGATGTCGAACAGCGGTTGCAGCGCGCCGCCAATGTTGATGGCCATCACGAACATCAGGTACATCACAAAAAAGAAAATCGGCACACCCAACCACCGGTTAAGTACCAGCGCATCGAGTTTGCTGGTCATCACATTTGCCAGCGTAAGATGACTATTGCTTACGGATTCGCAGATATCGGTGATTTTCTGGTAACGGGCATTGGCAATCAGCAACGCCGGGTCATCGTCAACGGTGGCTTTTATCTGCGCAAACGCATCCAATGAACCGGAAAACTGCGCACGACCATAAACATCTCCTTCCAGGATTTGCAGTGCCAGCCAGCGGCGTTGCGGATCAGTCAAGTTATCAGGGAGAAACGGCAGCAGTTGTCCGACGGCGCGAGTGATGGCTTCGGGGTAATTGATACCCAGGGGGGCAGCGTCGCGAGCGCCTTTATCAATTTCAAGTTTGAGTCGATCAATGCCGCGTGCGCGTGTGGAAACCAACGGCACTACCGGACAACCTAACCGCAGAGCGAGCGCCGGGATATCGATTTCAACGTGCTGATCTTTGGCGATATCAAGCATATTGAGCGCCACGATACAAGGCACGCCGAGCTCCAGAAGCTGCAGGGTAAGATAGAGATTGCGCTCCAGGTTTGACGCATCCACCACGTTGATCAAAAAATCGGCTTCTTGTCCCATGATAAAACGGCAGGCGATTTGTTCATCCAGCGAAGCCTGCTGCGAAATGGTGGTCAGGGAGTAGGTGCCTGGTAAATCAATGACCTGTACTCGATGTACGGCAGTGGAAAATACACCTTCTTTACGTTCCACCGTGACGCCGGCCCAGTTGCCGACCCGCTGGTGAGCACCGGTCAGCTGATTGAACAGTGTGGTTTTGCCTGCGTTGGGATTACCGATTAAACCGACGGTGAGCTTTTTCATATCCAGCGAATATCCATAAAATGACTGAATGGCCGTATGTGGCGAACCGGGTCGCCTTAAATGAGCGCAACGGAACCGAAATGGTGGGTGTGGCCATATTATCCAGCATCAGTTGGGAAAGATCTTTCCTTCGCAACGCCAATTGCATTCTGCGCGTTTCGATTTGGATCGGATCGCCGAGCGGCGCAACACGAATCACCTGGAACGACGATCCCGGCAGCATGCCCAATGACAATAGTTTTTGTCGGTATGCCGGACTGATGTCCTTGGCATAACCGGTAATTCTATAAAAATGGTGTGGCAAAAGATGCATATGACCTTCTTTTATACCTGAGTAGGCACCGCGGGATGCTCTTGCTTGCCGCCTTCTTGCAACTCGCAATATTTAGGGTATATATGACATTATTTAATACATTGTTTAATTGGTTTATTAAACCAATTTAGCCCGTTCGCTGATGACAGCGCATTGGCTTAATTTTGCACAATGAATTGATGGTCTTACGTTGCCGATTGAATAATTCTCGACCGAAAATAAGGGTAAAACCGATTCACTCAGTTCTGTAGTTTTAACACCAATAGCTCTCATTAGCAAATGAAACTTATTCGTATATGGGTTAAAGGGGATGAAGGTTCAATGTTTAATTTAATTAATATTTATCAATGATATTAGTATGTTAAAGATATTAATATATTTGATTATGATTAATGAAATAATAAGACATTATTTGCAAATGCTAAATGATAATTAATGTTAATAATTAAGAATGGAATGTTAAATACTCTATCTGAATATTAATGAAGGGAGGCAAAAGTTATCGCCGATTATGGCGCGTTTTCCCTTTCGCCATAAGTTTTAAGCGGACCATGGTAACAACGCCATGGTCCGCCCGTCATCCCTTGCTGCTTATGAGCGTTTTTTACCCAGCGCTGCTGCCAGCGCGTCACCCATCATGCTATTGCCAGCAACCGATGGCCCCTTGGGGCGTGATTTGGCTGCGGGACGAGGCGCGGTGTCGCGTCGTTTTTCGTTAGCGTCACGGCGGGTGAGTGTTTCGCCGGGCTGCTCGTCCAGACGCATGGTGAGGGCAATGCGTTTGCGCGGCAAATCCACATCCATCACCTTGACCTTGACGATATCCCCGGCCTTGACCACTTTATGGGGATCCTCGACAAAACTTGTCGACAGAGACGAGATATGCACCAGCCCGTCCTGATGGACGCCGATATCCACAAAGGCACCGAAGTTGGTGACATTGGTGACGGTACCCTCAAGAATCATGCCCAGCGTCAAATCCTGGAGGGTTTCCACACCATCGGCAAAGGTGGCAGTCTTAAATTCCGGCCGCGGATCGCGCCCGGGCTTTTCCAATTCCCGCAAGATATCGGTCACCGTCGGCAGGCCGACACGTTCATCGATAAATTGTGCCGGACTTAAGGAACGCAGCGCGTTGGCATTGCCCATGAGTGTATCCAGCGAGAGCGCCGTCGCCTTGAGAATGCGTTCGACCACTGGATAACTTTCCGGGTGGACCGTGGAGGCATCCAGCGGATTGGCACCCTGATTGATGCGCAAAAATCCTGCGCACTGTTCAAAGGCTTTTGGCCCGAGTCGACCCACTTTCAACAGTTGATTTCGATCGCGAAACTGACCATTCTCATCGCGCCAGCTCACAATATTCTGGGCTATCATCCGGGTCAGGCCCGCGACACGGGTGAGCAGTGGCACCGAGGCGGTATTAAGATCAACGCCGACGGCGTTAACGCAGTCCTCCACCACTGTATCGAGTTTTTTAGCCAACAGGCTTTGGCTGACGTCATGCTGATATTGGCCAACGCCAATAGCTTTAGGATCGATTTTAACCAGTTCCGCCAGTGGATCTTGCAACCGGCGCGCAATGGAAACCGCGCCACGCAGCGAAACGTCCAGATCGGGAAACTCCTGAGCCGCCAGTTCAGACGCTGAGTACACCGACGCGCCGGCCTCACTGACAATGACTTTTTGTGCGGTGACGTTAGGGAACTGTTCTTTAACCTGCGCGAAAAAGCGTTCGGTTTCCCGCGACGCGGTGCCGTTGCCGATCGCCACCAATTCCACCTGGTGCTTAAGACACAGTGCCGCGATTGACGCCAGCGATTTGGCCGTCTGACCAGTGTGGGGATAAATGGTGTCGGTAGCCACCAACTTGCCGGTAGCATCCACGACTGCGACCTTCACGCCGGTACGCAGACCCGGGTCCAGGCCCATGGTGGCGCGCAAACCTGCCGGGGCCGCCATCATCAGGTCATGCATATTGCGGGCAAATACCGCAATAGCCTCTTCTTCGGCCTTTTCTCTGATGCTGCCCATCAACTCTGTTTCGAGATGCAGCAAAATCTTGATGCGCCAGGTCCAGCTAATCACCGATTTACGCCAGGCGTCCGCCGGCGCCTGGTTCAGGCGTACCTGCAAATGCTCGATTATCATCTGCTCGCAGTAACTTTCACGTGGTGCTTCATCGGCGTGCGGGTCGGCGTTCAGGGCAAGTTGTAATATGCCTTCGTTACGGCCGCGGAACATGGCCAACGCACGGTGGGAAGGGACCTGGGCCAGGGGCTCATGATGGGCGAAATAATCGCGAAATTTAGCACCCGCCTCCTCTTTACCGGCGATAACCGTAGCGACCAGATGCGCATTTTTCCACAGATAGTGGCGAAGTTTTGCCAACAACGCGGCGTCCTCGGCAAAACGCTCCATCAGGATATAACGTGCACCGTCCAATGCCGCTTTGGTATCGGCAACGCCCTTATCGGCCTGAATATAGTCTGCTGCCGTCTCTTCGGGCTGCCGATCGGGATGCTGCCACAGCAGGTCAGCCAGTGGCTCCAGCCCCGCTTCAATCGCGATTTGTCCGCGGGTGCGGCGTTTGATTTTATAGGGCAGATAAAGGTCTTCCAGCTCGGTTTTACTCAGCGTGGCATTAATCGCTCCGGCCAGTTGTTCGGTCAATTTGCCCTGTTCGCCTATGGCTTTAAGAATAGTCTGACGTCGATCCTCAAGCTCGCGCAGATAACCGAGGCGGGATTCCAGTTGGCGCAGTTGGGTATCATCCAGGCCACCGGTAACCTCTTTACGATAGCGTGAGATAAAAGGAACGGTATTTCCTTCATCCAACAAGCGGATCGCGGCATCGACCTGCTCAGGGCGGGCTTTCAGCTCAGCGGCAATAAGGCGATTCAAAGGTTCATTCATCATGCTTTCTTGTTTGTCATCACGTGGTAAGTAACATATTCAGAGCACCGTTATACGTATTGCGCCGCCAAAATACCAGCCGTCTATCCTCGCCTGGTCTATGTTATATTTCCAGAGAATGGATTTAACTTCTAGCGAACGGTCCCGATGAAAACCAATCTTATCACGCGCAAAGGCTACCAAGAACTCCAGGATGAACTTGATCACCTCTGGAAACGCTATCGCCCCGAAATTACCGAAAAGGTGTCCTGGGCCGCGAGCTTGGGCGATCGTAGTGAAAATGCCGATTATCACTACAATAAAAAAATACTGCGGGAGATCGATCGTCGGGTTCGTTATTTGCGTCGGGTGCTGAAAGAGGCGCGGGTGGTAGATTATTCACCGCAGCAGGAAGGTAAGGTATTTTTTGGCGCTTGGGTCGAAGTGGAAAATGAACAAGGCGAATGCCTACGTTTTCGAATTGTCGGGCCGGACGAGATTTTTAAGCATAAAGGTTATATTTCCATTGATTCGCCGATGGCCAGGGCATTAATTAAAAAATCGGTGGATGACGAGGCGGTGGTGGTGACGCCTAGCGGCCCCCAGAACTGGAACGTGAACGCTATTTCATATCAAGGTCCATTAAGCGAGTAATCAGGCGATGCCAGACCATGGCATGGGAACACTGCAGGTGGTTATTTGCACGTCATCGCCTTATATTTGATAAATATAAGTGCACTAATGTTTACATTGCTGAGGGTAAAGGGAACAATCATCCTTATCAGGACATTTTCCGCCAGACAGCAGGGATATGTGGATAAATTGAGGGGTTGACCAGTAATAATCGCCAAAATGGCCACAAATTTACCTAAAGTGTGGATAACTACGTATTTCCATATGCTTTGTAACAATTTTGCTTAGAATATACACCTGAAACCGCTGTCAGTGGCGTACAGGTTTCTGAACAATACGCATACGGGCGTATCGCCTTTGGAGAAAGAGAATGCAAGAGAACTACAAGATTCTGGTAGTAGATGACGATATGCGTTTACGGGCACTGTTGGAGCGTTATTTGACCGAACAGGGTTTTCAGGTGCGTAGCGTTGCCAATGCGGAACAAATGGATCGTTTATTAACCCGTGAATCGTTCCATCTCATGGTCCTTGATTTGATGCTGCCCGGCGAAGACGGTCTATCCATTTGCCGTCGACTGCGCAGCCAGAGCAATCCGATGCCGATCATTATGGTGACGGCCAAAGGCGAGGAAGTGGACCGCATTGTTGGTTTGGAAATTGGCGCTGACGATTATATTCCCAAGCCGTTTAACCCGCGTGAGCTATTAGCGCGTATCCGTGCCGTACTGCGTCGCCAGGCCAATGAATTACCCGGTGCTCCCTCACAGGAAGAAGCGATTATCTCCTTCGGTAAGTTCAAGCTTAATCTTGGTACCCGCGAGATGTTCCGTGAAGATGAACCGATGCCGTTGACCAGTGGTGAATTTGCCGTGCTCAAAGCGCTGGTGAGCCATCCACGCGAGCCGCTGTCCCGAGATAAATTGATGAATTTGGCCCGTGGTCGTGAATATAGCGCCATGGAACGCTCCATTGACGTACAGATATCTCGCTTGCGCCGCATGGTCGAGGAAGATCCCGCCCATCCGCGCTATATCCAAACCGTCTGGGGTTTAGGGTATGTCTTTGTGCCGGACGGCAGTAAAGCATGAAGCGATGGCGCTTCTCTCCGCGCAGCTCTTTTGCTCGGAGTTTGCTGTTAATCGTTACCTTGCTGTTTGTCAGCTTGGTGACGACGTACCTCGTAGTGCTAAATTTTGCAATATTGCCTAGTTTACAACAGTTTAACAAGGTGCTGGCCTACGAAGTCAGAATGTTGATGACTGACCACCTGCAGCTTGAAGACGGCACTCTGTTGGAAGTTCCTCCGGCTTTTCGCCGTGAAATTTACCGTGAATTGGGCATTTCCCTTTACACCAACGCCGCTGCAGAAGACCGCGGGCTCCGGTGGGCACAGCATTATCAATTTTTAAGCCAGCAGATGGCCCAGCAACTGGGTGGCCCCACCGATGTCCGGGTCGAGGTGACCAAGAATTCTCCCGTGGTCTGGCTTAAGACCTGGTTATCGCCGGATATTTGGGTGCGCATTCCGCTAACCGAAATTCACCAAGGGGATTTTTCACCTCTATTCCGTTATACCCTGGCCATTATGCTACTGGCTATTGGCGGAGCCTGGCTGTTTATCCGCATGCAAAATCGCCCCTTGGTGGATTTAGAGCATGCGGCGCTGCAGGTGGGCAAGGGTATCATTCCGCCACCGTTGCGAGAATATGGCGCCTCGGAGGTGCGTTCCGTGACCCGGGCATTCAATCAGATGACCTCCGGCGTCAAGATGCTGGCCGACGATCGAACCTTGCTTATGGCGGGTGTCAGCCATGATTTGCGTACGCCGCTGACGCGAATTCGCTTGGCCACCGAGATGATGAACCGCGAAGACGGCTATTTGGCTGAATCTATCAATAAAGATATTGAAGAGTGTAATGCGATAATTGAACAGTTCATCGATTATTTGCGAACCGGCCAGGAAATGCAGACTGAAATGGCCGATCTTAACGGTATCCTGGCAGAAGTGGTGGCCGCCGAAAGTGGTTATGAACGGATTATTGAAACCGCGATGTGTGACGAGGAACTGATCGTCAACGTCAATCCCTTATCGATTAAGCGGGCGTTGGCGAATATGGTGGTCAACGCTGCTCGTTATGGCAATGGGTGGATCAGGGTACACAGCGGCCAGCAAGCGGATCGTGTGTGGTTTGAGGTCGAAGATGATGGCCCGGGGATCGAGCCTTCCCAGCTTAACTACCTGTTACAACCCTTTGTGCGCGGTGACAGCGCACGCAGTACCAGTGGCACGGGTTTGGGACTGGCTATCGTGCAACGCATTATCGATGCGCACAATGGTACCCTGGAAATCGGTCGCAGTGAGCGGGGTGGTCTACGTATCCGCGCCTATCTGCCGCTACCGGCAACCTTGCCGGACAACCCGGTAGGCAACGCGCAGCGTAAATCCGTCTGACAGTGGGTTCGATATTGACAATAACCCTGCCCCTGAGGCCCGCAAAAGGATCTTTTTCCTCCGGGCCCCAAGGGCAGGGTTGACGTTTGACTTATTGCTATACCCGTTATGTTTCGACCGGCAGGGGGCGGTGCTCAGTTCCCCGATTCCCTTACGGGGGTAAGTTCATCGGGACTTACTCGCCGCCCATGCGCAGATCGACAACACTGGCGTCTATAACTATAATTTCGGACCGGCCTTGATCAAGGCTTGTCCCGCAGCAGTATCGGTATATTTATCAAAGTTGGTGATAAACCGGTGAGCCAGATCGTTGGCTTTATCCTGCCATTCTTGTGGTTTGGCATACGTTTGGCGCGGATCCAGAATATGATCGTCCACCCCGGTCAGATGCAAAGGCACCGCCAAGTTGAACACCGGGAGTGTCACGGTTTCCACGTCATCAATTTCACCGCTCAGAATGGCGTTGATGATGGTGCGGGTATCTTTGATGGAGATGCGTTTGCCGGTACCATTCCAGCCGGTATTGACCAGATAAGCCTTTGCTCCGGCAGCGTTCATGCGTTTTGCCAAAACGCCGGCATATTGCGTTGGATGGAGTGACAAAAACGCCGCGCCAAAGCAGGCCGAGAAGGTGGGAACAGGGGCGGTAACGCCGACTTCCGTACCGGCCAATTTGGCGGTAAAACCGGATAAGAAATGGTACTGTGCCTGCTCAACAGTCAACCTGGACACTGGTGGCAGTACGCCAAAGGCATCGGCGGTGAGGAAGATGACTTTTGAAGCATGGCCCGCTTTCGAAATCGGTTTGACAATATTTTCGATATGATAAATCGGATAAGAAACCCGGGTATTTTCGGTCTTGCTGGCATCATCAAAATCCACACTGCCGTCGGCTCTGACCACCACGTTTTCCAACAGCGCGTCGCGGCGAATAGCATGGTAAATTTCCGGTTCGGCTTCTTCGGACAGGCGAATGGTCTTGGCGTAACATCCCCCTTCGAAGTTAAACACCCCATCGTCATCCCAACCGTGCTCATCATCACCAATGAGTCGACGGTGTGGATCGGTGGAGAGCGTGGTTTTGCCGGTACCTGACAAACCAAAGAAAATCGCCACATCACCATCATTGCCCACATTGGCTGAACAGTGCATGGCAGCAATGCCTTGCAGCGGCAGAAAGTAGTTCATCATTGAGAACATGCCTTTCTTCATTTCACCGCCGTACCAGGTACCGCCGATCAGCTGCATTTTTTCCGTGAGGTTGAAGGCGACAAAGTTTTCCGAATGTAACCCCTGTTTCTCCCAGTCGGGATTAGTGCATTTGGCGCCGTTCATCACCACGAAATCCGGCGTAAAGTCTGCGAGTTCTTCTTTGGAAGGACGAATAAACATATTGATGACGAAATGCGCCTGCCAAGCGACTTCGGTAATAAAACGTACTTTTAGGCGGCTATTTTCATTGGCGCCGCAAAAGGCGTCAACGACAAATAGGCGTTTGCCCGATAATTGATTGCCGACCAGCTGCTTTAGCTGGCTCCAGGTTTCCTGGCTGAGGGGATGGTTATCGTTGTTACCCTTACCTTGATCGGACCACCAGACGGTATCTCGGGTGACTTCATCACGGACCAGATATTTATCTTTTGGGGAGCGTCCGGTGAAAATACCCGTGTCCACGGCCACAGCACCTGATTGGGTAATCGTCCCGCGCTCAAATCCTGTTAATGATTCGGTGGTCTCTTCCTGGAAAAGAAATGCAAAACCTGGGTTGTAAATGACCTCGCTGCTATCGCTGATACCATAGCCGACAAGGTCTTGCGCGGTTATACCATAACTTGCCATCTGATGACTCCTTAGCTTTCAATTATTACCTGTAGAGATTGTAGGGGATATGCAGGTGTTCACTGAGAGGTGTGTCATGAATTAACCCATGTAAGTAATATTTACGCGAAGATGGGAGCTGACGCATAAAAAAAGCGTCAGCATACGCTAACATGGACGTGATTGTGTGCCTAGAATTTGGCAGCGAAAAATCAATGTAATAGTAGGTCAGGCCCCGTATGGCCGCGCTTGATGCTCGCCACATCATCCCGATCGAAGACATAATGGCTGCCGCAAAAATCGCAGTGCATATCAATATTTTCATCCTGTACCAGCATCTCTTCCAGCTCATGCTCCGGCAGCGTCAGCAACGCGTCAGCACAGCGCTGACGTGAGCAGGTGCAAAGAAACTGTACCTGCTGCGGGGGATAAAGCGACACTTCATCCTGGTGATAGAGCCGATACAGCACTTCATTCGCGGGCAGAGTAAATAATTCCTGCGCTTTGACCGTCGATGTCAGCTGCGCCAGATGGTCAAAGTCATCCGGATTGGCTTCCTTGGACGGCATGACCTGCAGCAGCATACCGGCGGCGGCCACCTGACCCTCCACCGCGCCAGTGCGGATAAACAACCGAGTGAGCAGTTGTTCCGATTGTAAAAAATAGTTTTCCAGACAATCGGACAGGTGCTCGCCTTCCAAACCAACCACACCTTGGTAACGTTCACCTTGCTCCGGGGTCAGCGTGATCACCAAATAGCCGTTGCCGACCATTTGTTTTAACGAACTGTCTGGCGCAATAACGCCGTCTATACGTGCAACGCCACGCATATTTTGCCGATCGTCGCCATTAATGACCATCAGGCGCAACGGGCCATCTCCCTGCAACTGTACGGTGATTTCGCCGCTGAACTTCAGTGTTGCGGTCAGCAAACTGGTGGCTACCAGCATTTCACCTAGCAGATGGGCAACGCTTGGTGGGTAATCATGCTGACCAAGGACCTGCCGGTAGGTCTCATGCAATGAAACCAGTTCACCACGCACGGCATAATTTTCAAAAACATAACGGTGTAGCTGGTCGTTAATGGCCATAAAAGTCTCTCTTTCTGATGATCGCCGGCGTTTATTCCCCCGATTCACCATATTTAAATTTTAGTAGATTGCGGCGTTCTTTTTTATCCGGGCGCCTGTCCGGGTGGGGCATATTGTGGGCATTTATTTTGCGTGCGGCGGCCAGTTTTTCCCGCTTGGTCACGCTTTCGGGCGTTTCTTGGTACAGTTGTTGAGCATCGTCTGCCGAGCGCCGTTGCACGGTTAACGCCAGGGCGACGATCGTGCGCTCATCATCGCCCTGACGAAGAGTAATGTGAGCGCCGCTCTCCATGATTTTACCCGGTTTAGTACGCTGTCCGTTGTAGTGGACCTTGCCGCCTTCCACCATTTCCCGGGCGATGGCGCGTGTTTTGTAAAATCGCGCTGCCCAAAGCCACTTATCCAGCCGGATAGTTTCCAAAGGCTCGTTATTCTCTTTCTGTTTCATTCTATCTCCAGAATGGAGCGCGCACAGGGTCTGCGGCGTTGCACGTCATGCGTCTAGGGTAGCTTTTTTCCGGTGGCATCGGCAAGGTCGGGGGTAAAGCAGTTTTCATAGTAACGCTGTATGTCCCGGCCGCGATGACGGCTTTTGGCCAGGCGAACCAATAATAGCGCTGCGTTCGCCAACGCACTGGCGAACAATACCAGCAGCAGCAGTGTGGTACCAAGGTAGCGCCAGATGGTGATGGCATCCGGTTCGCTGTGCAGCGAAATATGGCGGGTGCCATTGGCGTCAATGCTGATATTGGTAATGATCCCTTTTGCGTTAAACGGGGTGTGTAACAGTACGGAGGAGAGGCGCTGCAGTTCGCGCCACTGGGCCAAGCCGGTATAGTTATACAACGAACCGGCGGGTAGTGGATGATCGACCAGTAATTTGCCTTCGTCGCTTTGAATCAAAAAACCGCCTGGTGAGGGGCTATTCAGTGCATTGGTAGCCAACTGGATTTCACTGGTGAAAAAAGATGAGGTGGCACCGGTCACTAAACTTTCCAACGTTTCGGCGCTGACCGGCCGCAGCAAGACGTTGACCCCTTTTAACGAGCCATTGCGCGCGCGTCTCACCAGTACTGACCAATCCTTGGCATTAGCCAAATTGACCAAGGCGGTTTTGAGCCTGGTGCAGTCGTTATCATCACGGCAAAGATCATGCGTTTGCAGGACAATATCCGCAAAATCATCCAGCAGGATCATGCCCGATTTTTGAATGGCATCCGCCAGTCCGGGATTGATTTTGGGGTCGCTGGCCAGTTCCGGATGTAGTTGCGTGTTGAGGGTATTGAGCAACATTATGGCTTTGTCCACCGCATCCGATTCCGGCAAGGGTAGGGGTTGTGCGTCATTCCAATACATTTTGGAGCAATCAAAGGGGACAAACGGATCTTTTGCACCCGGCGTCAAGGACGGATCAACGTAGCACATGCCCAAACCCTGCACGCGTAGCATGTCGCCGACGCGTAATTGTGCGTGTTCCAAGGTATTGACATCCATCGCCTGGATATTTTGCGCACCCTTTAACCACGCCATGCTTAATGTCAGCGGCAACGATAAGGGAACATAGGCCAGCAGCAGGCCGAGTATCAGTAGCGAGCTGGTGAACAGCACGGCGTTTTTACCGAAGCGTTGTACTGGGAAGCGCACCATCTCATCATGCAGTGAAAGATATTTCCCTTGTCGCACCACCTGACGATTGACATAGATATCCACGTCGGTTTTTTTACCCATATCGTGGCCAATAAAGGCAAGCCAATGGGTGGGGTAGGTCAAATCAATGATACCCAGCGAGATGGTATTGATACGATTTTGATCGGTCTCACCAAACAGCCCCAAGCGCTTGGGGGTACCGCGCAGGCAGTGCACATCCTGGCGATTTTTTTCTGCTGGACGACGCAACAGGAGCCAACCACTGCACAGAATCAACACGATAGCGATAGCCGCCAACCAAGGAACGGCCAAGACCGGAGCCAAGAGGCTGATAAATAATAACAGTAAAGCCGCACTCAACATGACGGCTTCACGCATACCCGACGACCGGTTTAGCGCATACTCTTGCGGTGTTTCCTTGCGGATATTAAGTAGTTCCACCTGTTCGGTTTCCTGCTCGTGCATGGATGAATTCGGTACGACAAGGGGTGGGATGGCGGCTGGCGGGGCCGCGTATATATAATCCACCAGAGAATGACCGTTAAGTGCAATCACCAGCGGGATAGTGGTGGTTTTTATCAGCTCAACGTAATTGTCTTGCGTGATATATTGTTCCCACAACGGCGGCAGATGCACTTCGGTGCTGTCGAGATAGTAGCGCCATTTATAGGGGGCATCGGTGGCTAGACCGTAACGGGTTATGGCATGTGTTACCCCGTAAACATTTTCGCTTTGCGGCGTGAGTCCCAGGTCGCCAGAAATCTGCGCCGGCGGAAAAGCCAGCGGCGAACTGCTGTGCACCTTTTTGTTTAATTGCACATACTGTTTTACGGCGTCATGTTCATCCTGAGTCATCTTACGCGGTACCGGTTGTAGCAGCGGCAAGCGTTTAATCGCGGTGGGGATCACATATCGACGATACACTCGATAAGCGATGAACAGGATCGCACCGGTCAAGCATCCGGCCAATACAATAGCTATTACGCTCATCCCATCCCCATCGAACTGCGAAGCAATAAATTACGATACATCGGAATCATCCATGCGATGCTCAGCGGTGTCCGGCAAATCGCGTTGTGCCTGGTTTTTCATCCCACATCTCATCAACAAAAGACACATTTAATCGTTCGGCTGATGTGCCCAACGCTTTTGTTGACCAGAAGGGTGAACCTCAGGGATTGAGGTTCATCCTTCCCCGGGAGCTTACACCGGTAAAAGACCGAGGTGGGTGAGACAAACCAACTCTTGTGCAACCAGAGGTATGACAAGCGTATCAACCTAGAAAAACAGGGTAGCAACCCATGCCGCAATGACATATCGGTATTTTCCTATTTTAATCCTTATTCTTTTTTTTATTGCCGTGTACGATAAAACCATGGGGTTTAGGTGAAGATTCTCATTTATGTGCTGCACGATCAAGCGCATTAGCCGATTTTGGCCACCTCGCGCTGACGCGAACTCCCCCACCTAACGCTGCGATGAAGTGTTTATGCCTGATGCTGTTGTTTGCCTCAATAGGCGGTTATGCTATTAGGTGTATTTGTTAGCCTAGGATCCTTATGGACAAGTCCCTGCAAAAACCTAAAATTCATAAAATCGAGACCGTTGCGCGTTCCCGACTGTTCAATGTGGAAACCGTTGACCTTGAATTTAGCAACGGGGCGCGGCGAATTTACGAGAGAATGCAGCCGTCTGGACGCGAGGCGGTGATGATTGTCCCTATTATCGATGAACATCTGCTGCTGATTCGTGAATATGCCGTCGGCATTGAGGATTATGAGCTGGGATTTCCCAAGGGGCTGATCGATCTCGGCGAGGATATCCTGGAAGCGGCAAATCGAGAGTTAATGGAAGAGGTGGGGTTTGGCGCCAAGCGCATGGAGATCTTAACCAAACTCACGCTGGCACCTTCCTATTTTTCCAGCAAAATGAATATCGTGGTGGCCCAGAACCTCTACCCGCAACAGCGCCAGGGCGATGAGCCGGAACCGCTGCCACAGGTTCGCTGGCCCATCGCCGACATGATGGATTTACTCAACGAGCCGGATTTTCGCGAAGCTCGCAACGTCAGCGCGTTGTTTTTGGCACACGCCTGGCTGCTGCAAAAATAAAAAATGGGCGCCACCAGGGCGCCCATGAGATCACGAACCTTAGAATAATTCGTGCGATACGCCGTTATCCATGATCGAGGTGCCGACCTCGTGGACCACTTTATCCTTAGGCTGAGTGCCGTCGATAAAATATTCCTCGCGGCTATTGCCACCGCCATCGGATAATTTGCCGCTGCTCTTATCGATGCTGACGGTAACAATTCCCGGTGGCGGAGTGATTTTCTGCTCGGGTATCCCTTCCAATGCGACCTTCATAAAGTCATCCCAAGCTGGCTGAGCACTTTTGGCACCGCCTTCGGCACCGCTAATCTGGTTAGGGATGACGCCGGACGCCGACGTGCGACCAAGGTCACGACGATGATCGTCAAAGCCAATCCATACCGAGGTCACAGTTTGTGGGCCATAGCCGGAAAACCAGGCATCTTTGGAGTCGTTGGTGGTACCGGTCTTGCCGCCGATATCATGACGTTTGAGATCCTTGCCAGCCCGCCATCCGGTGCCCATCCATCCCGGTTCGCCAAAGATATTACTGTTCAATGCGTCGTGGATTAAAAAGGCTAACGGGGTGCTGATAACGTGGGGCGCATATTGCTGGTCGCCATCCGCAGCGGCCTGTGCCGGTGACACCGTTTCTAGACGCGGCATCGGCACGACGGCATTACTCTCGTCCTGACGCGAGACCGCCACGTTTTCCATACTGTCATCGGACAATACTGCTGATTTTTGGGTATCACCATAAATCACCGGTAAATTGCAGCTGTCACATACGACTTTAGGTTTGGTTTCAAACAAAGTATGACCTGCGGCGTCATCGATTTTGGTGATCAAATAGGGATCGACCAGATAACCACCGTTGGACATTACCGCGTAACCACGCACCATTTGCATCGGCGTGAAGGAGGCGGACCCCAAAGCTAAAGATTCGGTATGCACGATGTTTTGCGCGGGAAATCCGAAGCGCAGTAGATATTCCGCCGCATAATCCACGCCCATGGCACGCATGGCGCGTACCATCACCACATTTTTCGACTCGCCCAACCCCTGACGCAGGCGGATTGGCCCGTCATAGGTGGGCGGTGAATTTTTTGGCCGCCAGTCGGTGCCGGCGCCAGCATCCCATCGGGAAATCGGTGCATCGTTCAGGATGGTGGCCAGCGTCAGCCCTTTATCCATCGCGGCGGTATACAGGAAGGGTTTGATATTCGATCCAACCTGCCGCAAGGATTGCGTCACGCGGTTGAATTTGCTTTGATTGAAATCAAAACCACCCACCAGGGCTTTAATCGCGCCGTTTTCCGGATTGATCGACACCAACGCCGAGTTGACGTCCGGCACCTGTGCCAGCCACCAGGCATCGTCGACTTTACGTACCCAAATTTGCTGGCCGGGATGCACCACATCGGTGACTTTTTTCGGTGTAGGGCCCTGCAACGTGTCGGTTTTAAATAACCGCGCCCAACGCATGCCGGCCATTGGCAGGGAAACGTTGCTGCCGTCTGCCATGATTGCCACCGCCTGGTCTGGATCGGTTTGCGTGACGACCGCCGGGAACAGCGGGCCATAGACCGGCAGGGTTTTCAGTGTATCGACAATACGCTTGTTATCCCACGCCATCTCGCCCACTTTCCACAGCACATTGCTCGGTCCGCGATAGCCATGACGCATATCATAATTGATAACGTTAGTACGCACCGCATTCTGTGCCGCCATCTGCAGCTTTTTCGTGACGGTGGTATAGACCTTGTACCCATCAGTATACGCATTTTCCCCATAGCGTTTGATCATGTCCTGACGGACCATTTCAGCGATATAGGGGGCTGAAAAGGACATCTGTGGGGAGTGATAGTTGGCGACCAGTTCACTGTTGCGCGCCTGTTCATACTGCTCGCGGGTAATAAAGTTTTCATCCAACATCCGGGACAGGACAAAATTGCGTCTCGCAAGCGCCCGAGCGTGGGAGAACAGCGGGTTAAACGTGGACGGAGCCTTAGGCAAACCGGCAATGACGGCCATTTCACCCAGGGTCAACTGATCCACATCTTTGCCGAAATACACCTGAGCGGCGGCCCCCACGCCATAAGCGCGGTAGCCGAGATAAATTTTGTTTAAATAGAGCTCAATGATTTCATCTTTCGTCAGCAACTGCTCGATACGGATGGCCAGGAACGCTTCTTTGATTTTGCGAATCAAGGTGCGTTCCGGACTGAGAAAGAAGTTACGCGCCAGTTGCTGCGTAATGGTACTGGCACCTTGGGAGGCATGGCCTGATATCATCGCTACCCAAACTGCGCGCATGATCCCCACCGGGTCCACACCATGGTGCTCGTAGAAACGGCTGTCTTCCGTGGCCACAAATGCGTGGACCAGCTCGGGTGGTATTTGGGATAGCGTCAAGGGGATGCGGCGTTTTTCGCCGAATTGCGCGAGCAGTTCACCGTCGGCGCTAAAGACCTGCATGGGTGTTTGTAGTCTGATGTCTTTGAGCGTCGCGACGTCAGGCAATTGCGGCTCGATATATTTGTACATGCCAAATATCGAGGCGGCTCCCAACACAATGCAACACACTGCAAAGATAAAAAAATATTTTACGAACTTCACCTGAGATTTCCCATTTTATGTCGTTTGGGCAGTTTATAAGCAACCGCGCGCTAGTATAAAGGGAAGCCAGCACGTTGGATACGTACTTTTAATGACGGATGATGATGATAAGGAGATCGACAAACATGGCATTTGACCTCTGGCAGGTGGGTTTAGCAATTGAAAACGGCAGCCTGTGTGCGCTGGCGCTACAGCCAAGGCGCCACGGCTGGCAGCTTCGGCATTGGTGGCAGTATCGCCTGCCCGACATATGGCCGGCCGACTGCCCCACCGCACCGTCGGGCGGGTTATGGGATGTCTTACGCTTATGGCGCCGGCAACTGCCGCGGAGTATGTCGTTACGCGTTTCCCTGCCGATGCACCTGATTGCCCAACGGCGCATGGCGGCCCCTGATAGGCGTCTCGGCGAACCTGAGCGCGACGGGTTTATCACTGCACGTGCGGGACGTCATTTTACCCACACCGGCGAAAAATACCTGCTCGATTATCGTGCGGATCCTCATTCGTCCGATACGCTGCTGGTGACCGCCGCCCGGCAGGACGCGGTGGCGCAATGGCTGGCTGGTCTGACCGGCGTCGGTCTCGCGCCGCAGGTGCTGGATATTATGCCTTGCGCTCTGCGTTATATGGCCAGCGAAGTGGGATTAGCCACCGATCGGCTACTGCTTCACGTGCTGCCGTGCGGCTGGTTCTGGGTGTCGCCTTTGGCTCAGTGCCTGGAATTCGGTTTTATTCCAGCCGATCAAACGCGTGATATTTCCCAGATACGGCGTTTTTTTTCGCAACACCATCCCGGCGTGGACCCGGCGCAAACCCAGCCCTATTTTAGCAGTGATGTTCCCATGGCGGCACCCGACGGCACCCTGCCGTGGTCGCCGTTCACCTCAGGGTGGCAAATTTATCCTCCCATCCCGGCTTGGCCAGCGGCGTATGTGGTTGCGGGTGGGTTGGCGATACGTCAGGAGGATGCATGATGTACCAAGTTAATCTGTTGCCGTGGCGGCAGCGGCGCGCGCGGCGCCGTTCGAGACTGTTTAGCTTCACGTTGGCGCTTGAAATGCTGCTGGCTGGCCTGGTGTCAGGCCTGTTGGCGTTCCATTGGCGCAGCGAACAGGCCGATCTCGCCGAGCGACTGGGGCAGTGGCAGCGACAGGCGCAGTGGACGTTTGATCAGCAACAACACGTCCAACGGCAAATCGAGCAGCACCGCCGAATGGCGCACAGGCTGAGTTTCTATCGGCAGTCGGCGTTGAACAATCAGTATTTCAGCCGCCTGCTCGATCAATTGCCGACACTATTGCCTGCGGGTTTATGGCTTACCGGACTGCGTCAGCAAGAGGGTACCTTGGTGATCAGCGGCTGCTGCGAGTGTTATGGCGACATACTCAGCCTGCGAAGACGACTGGGCGCATCCGAACTGTTTAGCCATGTGCGTTGGCAGGGGATCAGCCGGCGCAACAACGGCCATTTCCGTTTTACTTTTCAAACCGACTGGCCCCAGCGGCGAGGAGAAGCCGGTCATGGATAAGCCCGGATTCAGACGTTTGATGGCGTATCCCTGGCCAGCATTATTAGTAGGCCAAGCTATAATCCTGGCCTCATTTATGACTCTGGTCTGGGTGACATTACTGCGGCATGAACGTGATGCCTCAGTGCGACTGCGTGCTGACATAGCGCGGTGCGAACGCCAGGTGGATGACTATCGGCGGCTGCGGGCTACCGTGCCTACTCGAGTACAGTGGGATCGGGATATTCAGCACATGAGCCGGCAGTTGGCAATGTATGACAGCTTGCGCCAGGACCCCGGGGCGGTCATCGCGATGTTGCAACCCGATAACACCGGCACTTTCGGCTGGCAGATGCGAGAGCACCATGGTGATGGTAGTGCTGCTCGGGACTGGATCATCTCGGTAACCACGGATTATGCGTCCTTAAACGCGATGATGCGCAAACTGGCGGTACACCGCGGCGGAAGAACGGTGCGCGCCCTGCACATTGCGCGCAGCGATCGGCACCTGCAGGTTGAATTTACCCTGGCCCAGTCGCTTGATGACGGTGGGCGATATGAGTAACGGCAGGTTAGCGGCAGTGGTGCCCTTGATACTATCAAGCAGCCTGGCCTGGCCCGCCGGACAGCGTGATCCTTTCCAACCCGGCACAAGATCGACTGATATTTTGCGCTCGGCGGCTCAGGGAGCGATCAAGGGATGGGTCGTTGATGGTGAACGCCGGCAGTTGTTGAGCACTGATGGGCAGGGTCATTGGATGTTACGCGGTGATATACCTCAGGATGCACCAGACTGTGTCCAAGACGACGGGACGATGGGAACCATAACTGAACATAAGGATGATGAATTGTGAAAGGAATCGCGCTATTAGTGATGGGATACGCCCTGCTGTTGGGGACATTGACGGGTGTTGCCAATGGCGCGCCGGCTGCGGTTGGCAAACCGGTGACACTGGTGTTTGATGACACGCCAATACCGCAGGTATTGCGGGCGTTGGCTGAGCATCAGCATCTTAATCTGGTGGTCGCGCCGGGCATCAAGGGGAATATTAGCCTGAATCTTAAGCATCTTCCTTGGCAGCAGGCGGTGGATCTGATTGTGCGCACCGGCCATTTGCATCTTGAGCGCCAGGGTGACGTGTTAATGGTTTTCCCGCGGGAACGTGAGGGCGACACCACCGCAAGCAGACCGCTAATCAATCGTCTGGTTACGCTGCAGCATGCTGATGCCACTGAGATTAGCAAACACATTGCTTCGATGCGCAAGACCCTGCTGACGCCACGGGGCAGCGTGATGCTGGATAAACGCACCAATTCCCTGGTGATAAGGGATACTGAGCCAGCGCTGGAGGCGCTGGCGGCCTGGATACACATTTGGGATCTGCCGCTGGAACAAGTGTTGATAACCGCCCATATTGTCACCATCAGCCGGGAAAATCTGCGCGAAATCGGTGTCAACTGGCAGCACCACGCTGGTAATAAAAACAGCGCCACTGCACTGTCGATGGATCTGCCGCTCGGCAAACATTATGGCAGTATGGGGTTTCGGCTGGCGCGCCTGAGCGGTAGGCTGTTGGAACTGGAGCTCACGGCGCTGGAGCAGGAAAATAAAGTGGATATTCTCGCCAGTCCGCGCCTTTACACCGCCCATCAGCAAACAGCCAGCATAAAACAAGGTACTGAAATACCTTATCAGGTCGCCAGCGGTAAAAATAAATCGCCTTCGGTGCAGTTCAAAGAAGCCGTATTGAGCATGGAAGTTACGCCTAGAGTGCTGCGTAACGGTAAAGTCACGCTAAAACTGCGTCTGAGCCAAAATGTACCCGGCCGGGTGCTAAAACAAGGCGAAAACGAGAGCGTTTCCATTGATATGGAGGAGATTAAAACTCAGGTGACAATTGATGATGGGGAAACCATTGTTTTAGGTGGGATTTTTCAAAGGCAAAAGCACCATTCCTTGGATAAAGTACCGGTTTTATCTGAAATTCCACTGCTGGGACATCTGTTTAAACGACAGCGTGCGAACTATAAACAGCGCGAATTGGTTATTTTTATTACACCAACCCGAATATCGGGGTAAACTCATCAGACTCAAATCGAGCAAATTTGTGGTTTTAGCAACAAATTATGCGTTTTTTTCGCGATAGATTTGACGCTGTGGCCAATTTCGCTTACAAGGGTAGCCCATTGAGCATCGCTGTCTTTGCGTCACCTGTAATTACGATAGAGATGTCGGAATTCCTCCTTGCGGTGTGGGCATCGATTTAATCGGTTGCCAAACTACCCCGAGTGTTGAGATAATTTTTGATCTGATTCTCGCACTATCGCTCATGAGGTTTCAGTTTAGGTCCCGCCGCTAATTTGATTGGCGGGGCGGGTTGTCATTAACGAATAATCTTAGTAATACCGAAAAACATGGCAGAGAAACGCAATATCTTTCTGGTTGGGCCTATGGGTGCCGGCAAAAGCACTATTGGGCGTCAGTTGGCCCAACAACTTAATATGGAGTTTTTCGATTCTGATCAAGAAATTGAGCGACGCACCGGAGCCGATGTAGGCTGGGTTTTCGACGTGGAAGGTGAAGATGGATTCCGCGATCGTGAGGAAAAAGTCATTAACGAACTGACTGAAAAGCAGGGTATCGTCTTGGCTACAGGTGGTGGATCGGTAAAGTCACGTGAAACCCGCAACCGCCTTTCCGCCCGTGGTGTGGTCGTTTATCTTGAGACCACTATTGAAAAACAGCTGGCTAGAACCCAGCGCGATAAAAAACGACCCTTGCTACAGGTTGAAGCTCCGCCGCGTGAAGTGCTTGAAGCGTTGGCGAGGGAACGCAATCCTTTGTATGAAGAAATTGCGGATGTCACCATTCGTACCGACGAACAAAGTGCTAAGGTTGTTGCAAACCAGATTATCAATATGCTGGAAAGTAACTGATTTAGTGTGTATACCCAATAGATTTCGAGTCGCGTGTTGGTGCCAGGTGAGATCATTCCGATAAGACTTACTCCGGTGAGTTATGCGGATGAACACCTGTAGCCAACCGGCCAGGGCTTGAAAAATGAAGAGTATAACAACATGCCGAAAAGGTCATTAAGCAGCCCATGGAGAGGATTACTGTAACATTAGGGGAGCGTAGCTACCCGATTACGATCGCAGCCGGGTTATTTAACGACCCGGCTTCTTTCTCGCCGCTAATCAACGGTGATCAGGTGATGGTTGTGACCAACGAAACGCTGGCACCGCTTTATCTTGATTCAATCCTGGCGTTACTTGAACGCGCCGGGGTTGTTGTTGATCATGTGATCCTGCCTGACGGTGAGCAATACAAATCTCTGGATGTGCTCGATCAGGTATTTACCGCGCTACTGCAAAAACCTCATGGTCGCGATACCACCCTGATTGCTTTAGGCGGGGGAGTCATCGGCGATATGACCGGTTTTGCTGCTGCCAGCTACCAGCGCGGCGTTCGGTTTATTCAGGTTCCCACGACGCTACTCTCCCAGGTTGACTCATCGGTGGGGGGTAAGACGGCAGTTAACCATCCTCTTGGTAAAAATATGATTGGCGCATTCTATCAGCCTGCGTCGGTGGTCATCGATCTCGATTGCCTTAAAACCCTGCCGTCTCGTGAGTTATCTTCCGGGCTGGCTGAGGTGATTAAAAATGGCATTATTCTGGATTACGATTTTTTTGTCTGGCTCGAGAATAATCTGGATCGGCTGCTGTTACTTGAGGGCGCGGCGCTGTCGTATTGCATTCGGCGCTGTTGTGAAATCAAGGCTGCGGTGGTTGCCGCCGATGAACGCGAACAGGGGCAACGGGCTTTGCTGAATTTAGGCCATACCTATGGCCATGCTATTGAAACCCATATGGGCTATGGCAACTGGCTGCACGGTGAGGCCGTCGCGGCGGGCATAATGATGGCGGCCCATGCTGCGCGACGTTTGGGGCAAATTACGGTCGCTGAGATTGATCGCGTCAAGGCATTGTTGACGCGCGCGGGTTTGCCGGTCATCGGACCGGTGGGCATGGCGCCGAAAGACTATTTGCCGCATATGATGCGTGACAAAAAAGTCGTTTCCGGTCAGTTACGGTTAGTGCTGCCTCGAGGCTTGGGCCAGGCGGAAGTGCGCGCCGGAGTTACACATGATATCGTATTGGCATCAATTGCCGATTGCCAGACTTGAGTCAGGGCCGTCGCCCTTGTCCCGTTATCGGGGCCTCGGGGATGTAATTGATTTAACCGCATTAACCCTTCCTGCGTCTTTGGATGCATGGAATTATCTCTCGGTTGGAGAGTTTTAGATGGATGAGTTCAAGTCGGAAGACGAACTGAGACCTGATAGCAGCGATCGCCGCCCACCACGTCAACGGAAAGGTCCTTCAGTTCCCAAGGTGGCCATGTCCAAACAGCATGTGATGATTGGCGTTGGTATTCTCGTATTGTTGCTCTTGGTGATAGCCATTGGTTCGGCGCTAAAGGCGCCCACCCAGACTGATGCCAACCAGCAAAACCCCAACGTGGCGCAAAAGAATATTGATCTGTCCGGTGTAGATGGCGCTTCAGCGAATAACGATCTTAAACCAGGGCAGAATGCCGCTAATTCTGAGGTGAACAACCCTGCCAGCACGGGTAACATCAACGGCGTAACGCCCGCAACCACCAACGGCGTAACGCCCGCAACCACCAACGGCGTCACGCCGGGGACTGTCAATGGTGTTAACGGCATGCAGCCCCAGACACTCAGCATACCGCCGGTGGCCTCCACGCCCACCCAGGCGCCGCCCGTGGCGGTGCCTGATGGACAGCATCGTATAGAGTTGCCAGGTAACATGGCTGATGCGTTGTCGCAGCAAGGTGATCGGGTAAATGGTATGACTCAGCAGATGAACAGCGATCAGGCTACCTCGACGCTGCCCACCGCCCCTGCCACGGTTGTGCCGACAGCGAAAGAGCCCGGACATAAACCGGCTGCCAAATCTACCCCCCATAAAACGCACAAATCTGCTGAGAAAGCACCGCATACCACAGAGCCGTCTCATAACGACAAGGCGGCGTCGCATAGCTCGGTAGCCGCAAAACCGGCTACGCCAACCCGGCACACCATGATCATACCGCCGAGTCATCCCGCCGCTGCTGCGGCCCAGCATATGCCTGCGACCAGCGGTTCAATTCAGAATGCGCCGTCGAGCTTTTACACGGTACAGATCAGCAGCGCCTCGCAGCCGGGCACGCTTAACGCCTACGCTAAAAAACAACAGTTGAGCCAGTACTGGGTGTACGAGACACGGCGTGACGGTAAACCCTGGTATGTTCTGGTCAGCGGTGTTTATCCTTCGGCTGCCCAGGCGAAAAGCGCGGTGGCGCAATTACCTGCGGATATTCAGGCGAAAAAACCCTGGGCCAGGGATATTGGGCAGGTCAAAAAAGATCAGACTAAGTAGTTCATGAATTTAGCGCTGCTGTCTGGTGCTAAACAGAGTACAATCCGCGGCTCTTAAGAGTGTATGAGTAACAATTGACGGCATGAAGAAGAACCGCGCGTTTTTGAAATGGGCTGGCGGCAAGTATCCGCTAATAGAAGATATCCGCCGGCATTTACCGGCGGGGGATTGCCTAATTGAACCCTTTGTCGGCGCGGGGTCGGTATTTCTTAATACTGATTACGAAAAGTATATTCTTGCTGATATCAATAGCGACCTGATCAATCTGTATAACATCGTCAAGGAGCGCACCACCGAGTTTATCGGCGACGCGCGCCTGCTGTTTGATGACCAGGCCAATACCTCGGAGGCGTATTACCCGCTCCGTAGCGAATTTAACCTCTGCACTGACGCGTATCGGCGTGCGATATTGTTTCTTTATCTCAATCGCCATTGTTACAACGGCTTGTGCCGTTACAACCTGAGCGGCGAGTTTAATGTCCCGTTTGGTCGCTACAAAAAACCCTATTTTCCGGAAAATGAGCTGCATTTGTTTGCCGAAAAAGCGCAAAAAGCTATTTTTGTCTGTGAGCATTACCAGCAAACGCTGGAGAAAGCCGAGGTGGGATCGGTAGTGTATTGCGATCCGCCGTATGTGCCGTTATCCACCACGGCCAATTTTATGTCTTACCACACCAATGGCTTCAATAATCTGGAGCAAAAAAATCTGGCGCTGATGGCCTACCGATTAGCCAGTGAAGCGCAGGTACCGGTGTTAATCTCAAACCACGATACGGTGATGACTCGCGAGTGGTATTGTGATGCGGTGATCCATGTGGTGCAAGGACGCCGCACTATAAGCAGCAATATCCTGGGTCGCAGCAAAGTGGACGAACTGCTGGCATTGTACCACTATGACGAGCAGCAAAACGCCATTGACTGACCATTAATGATTGGAGACGCGGATGAAAAAATATGTAATCGCCCCATCCATCCTGTCGGCGGATTTTGCCCGCCTAGGCGAAGATACCGCCCGGGTGCTGGCTGCCGGTGGTGATGTGGTGCATTTTGATGTCATGGATAACCATTACGTCCCCAACCTCACTATGGGACCCATGGTACTCAAAGCCTTGCGCCAGTATGGCATCACTGCGCCAATCGACGTGCATTTGATGGTCAAACCGGTCGATCGCATCATTCCCGACTTTGCTGCCGCCGGCGCCAGTTATATTACTTTTCATCCAGAAAGCACCGAACACGTTCATCGTTCCCTGCAATTGATCAAAGATCATGGTTGCAAGGCCGGACTGGTATTTAACCCGGCTACCCCGCTGAGTTTTCTCGATTACGTTATGGATCAGCTGGATATTATCCTGCTCATGTCGGTCAACCCCGGCTTTGGTGGTCAGTCGTTTATCCCTGGGACGCTGGATAAACTGCGTCAGGTTAGGCGATTGATTGATGACAGCGGCCGGGATATCCGACTGGAAGTGGATGGTGGTGTAAAAGTCGATAATATCGGCGCGATCGCCGCGGCCGGCGCCGATATGTTTGTCGCCGGTTCGGCCATCTTCGGCCAACCTGATTATCAGCAGATTATCACCGCCATGCGTCGCGAGATAAGCCTTCACAGCCCTGAGCAAAATAACAGCCATGAGCGAAATAACAGCCATGAGCGATAAAACAGCCCCCCGCAGCCTAACTCAAATCCGCGGCCTGGCCTTCGACCTTGACGGTACACTTACCGACACCGCTCCCGGTCTCAGCAGCGCCCTGGATCAAGCCCTGCAGGCGCAGGGTCTTCCCCTGGCGGGTCAGCCGCTGATATCGACCTGGATTGGCAACGGTGCCGATAAACTGGTGGAACGTGCGCTAATCTGGGCCGGCGCCCGTCCTGATGCTGTGCTCTGCCAGCAAACTCGACAATTGTTTGACCAGTATTACGCGCAGACTGTCGAACAAGGCAGTCGGTTATTTCCCCAGGTCAGCGAGACCCTGGCCCGTCTAGCGGATCAGGGGTGGCCCATGGCGGTGGTGACCAACAAACCCACGCCCTTTGTCGCGCCGTTGCTAGTGTCGTTAAACATCGATCGCTACTTTTCGCTTATCATCGGCGGTGATGACGTGGCAGCGAAAAAACCCCACCCGGCGCCCATCTACCTGGTGCTCGGCAAACTGGGTCTACATGTGGACGAATTGCTGTTTGTCGGCGATTCCCGCAATGATATCCTGGCCGCCAAAGCGGCCGGTTGTCCCTGCGTCGGCATGACTTATGGCTACAACTACGGTGAAGCGATCGCTACCAGCCATCCGGATTACCTTCTGGATCGTTTTGCCGACCTTCTGCCCATTCTTGGGTTGTCCTTAGATAATCAGGAAAAAAGAAATGAGTAAGCCCATCGTATTTAGCGGCGCGCAGCCGTCAGGCGAATTGACTATCGGCAATTATATGGGTGCGCTGCGTCAGTGGGTAACGATGCAAGACGATTACGATTGCATATATTGCATTGTCAACCTGCATGCCATCACCGCCCGCCAGGACGCAGTAAAACTGCGCAATGCCACCCTGGATCTGTTGGCGCTCTATCTGGCCTGCGGCATCGATCCGAATAAAAGCACCATTTTTGTCCAGTCCCATGTGCCGGAACACACCCAACTGGGCTGGTTATTGAACTGTTACACCTATTTTGGCGAACTGAGCCGCATGACACAGTTCAAGGACAAGTCTGCCCGCTATGCGGAAAATATCAACGCCGGGTTATTTGATTACCCGGTGCTGATGGCGGCCGATATTCTGTTATACCAGACCAACCAGGTGCCAGTGGGTGAAGATCAGAAACAGCATCTGGAGCTAAGCCGTGATATTGCCCAACGTTTTAATGCGCTGTATGGCGATATTTTTACCCTACCTGAGCCCTTTATTCCTAAATCCGGCGCACGGATCATGTCGCTGCTGGATCCGACGAAAAAGATGTCAAAATCCGATGATAATCGCAACAATGTCATCACGCTGCTTGAAGATCCAAAATCAGTGGTGAAAAAGCTCAAACGTGCGTTGACCGACTCAGAAGAACCGCCGGTGGTACGTTACGATCCGCAGGCCAAACCTGGCGTGTCCAATCTGCTGGATATTCTCTCTGGCGTCACTGGCACACCGATCCCTGAGCTGGAGTTGGCGTTTACCGGCAAAATGTATGGGCATCTGAAAGGCGCAGTGGCAGACGCGGTTTCCAGCATGCTCATTGAGCTGCAGGAACGGTTTAACCACTATCGGGCCAACGAGCAATTGCTCAACCAAATCATGGGTGAGGGCGCAGCCAAAGCCAGTGCACGTGCGCGTATCACCTTGGATAAGGTCTATGACGCGGTAGGATTTGTCGGTCGCGCCAAATAAACCCAGAGCAAGATTGTGTTAAATCTGCATGCCTGGGTCTACTGAAAACCGGCGATACACCGTCGCCGGTAAGCTTGCTCCCCCGTCAAGATCCCCTGCCAAGAAGGTACCGCCATACACCACACAAACCGCAGTGCATCGCTCGGGCTTAATAAACTAACCTTTTTCTCGTTGAGTCTGACCGATTTAGGCTGCCACCAAAGACGCAAAGTTATTTATTTTCCGGCTTATGGTATTTTCCTGTGGCTCAGCGTGGTGCGGGTTAATTAATGGTGGCGTTTCGCATGCATTGCGCTGCAGTTGCTCAATCTCTTGTAAAACCAACAGGGTATCGGCATCGCCATGGTTTCTAATAAAATTGAGCAGCATTATTATCTCTTCTTTTTCAAAATCGAATAACTGAAAATATTGTTGTGGTGATAATAAGTTCAACAAACGCAGGTTTGTGTTTGCTGCAACGACGTGATGATATTCAATGGCATAAAAAATAAAGGGTATATCAAGATCATGGTTTGACGCTATCAGATCGAATAATACATTAGGCGAAAGTTGTCTGATTAACGGGGTGAGAGCGGTAATGGCGTCAGCGTGACCATATTTACAGGCTAAAGATAACACTGTTTGGCCATCATATGATTTTTTTGACAGTAAGGTCGTTATGTCATTTTTGGTGAATTGTTTTTTTATGGCCAAATAAGCAATTGCATTTATCAAGTTAATGTTACCTGCCATGCAGGCCACCATAAGGGCATTATACCCTTTTACTTCTTGTGTGGATGCCAGTTCGATAATTTTATCGTTTGGCAGTTTCCCCAACAGCTCGGTTATATGATTTATCGTGTCGCTATTGCAGTAATGGCCCACTTTCATCAGCAATGATCGAGGAAAACAATCGGGTCTGTTGAAATAAAACAGTTTATATAATTCCCGAGGTTTTATTGTCAATGTTGGAGAAGTTGCGTTCTCCAACATGGCCGTTACATCATTGACGAAGATTTTTAAATCTGATACCAGATTAAGTTCGCTAAGATAGCTTAACAAGTTCGCACATGGCAACAATGGCGCGGTTCTGCTGAGCTGAGTCAACCTGCGTCTAGAGGTATGTGATCGTTGTGGTTTATCATTTACTGTTTTATCATCAATCACAAAGATGCATGACAGTTCAGATGGTTCTTTTGGATAATAATCATTATAGCAGTCTGTATAGATAAATTGATCGAGTCTGAGATGTTCAACGTCTGACAATGTGTTTAAACAAACGCGTATTTGGCTGCTGGTGTGGTTAGGGTCATAGAAATTCACCACATAATCGAAAAGATCTGTATCCCTTTGTTTGATTAAAAGACGTGCTGCCATGGCATGATCTGGCGACCTAATAAGTAATGCCTGGAGATGACGGCCCCTATTTTTCATTGAGGTAAATATATCGCTTAAGCAAAGCCCAAAATCATTATTGTCAATGGCGTAGATTTTTTTAGTGTTATCGATTATTCTGTCATAAATCGTTTCAAGATCAGCGGTCATATGAAATTGAATGGATTGTTCACTCGCATAATGGCCCAAAAAATCTTTATTCTCGTTCAATGCATTGAGAATGTAATCGGTTGCAAAGTGGCGGCATGTAATCAATTCATCTTCATCGTCTTTAAAATAAAACTCACAATTGTTATTGTCAACGTTGTTACCATATTTCAATGATATATACGGTTCTTTTTTATCAAAAACTGTTTTTTTATCTTCAATATAGTCTACTGGACGGTAGTTTTGAGGCGTGTAAATTTTAAACTGTTCCAATGCTTATTATCCAAATAAATCAAAAAAATCGCTATACCTGATATTTTGTCTTTGCAGACTATCGCAATATGATTTTCATTTCCGGGATACGAATCCTATTCTCCATCGAATAAACGGCTGTTAAATCAACGGACATTAGTGGCCTATTGCGCTAAGCTTGGTTGAAGAATGAACGCATCTGACGCATCTGACGCAAACGAGGTAAAACGTGCCGAAACATCCGTTGAATATTGTGACCAATGCCCGACTGGCGCAGCGTGAAGGATTATGGGACATCGAGCTTGATAAACACCGTATCGGGTCGATTCGTCCGGCACGGGCTACCGGCCAATGTTCCCCCGACGTGCTGGACGCACAGGGCGGGTTGGCGATCCCACCTTTTGTTGAGCCCCATATCCATCTGGACACCACTCAAACCGCCGGCGACCCCACATGGAATCAATCCGGCACCTTGTTTGAAGGCATTGAGCGCTGGTCGGAACGTAAGGCGTTGTTGACCCATACCGATGTAAAACAACGGGCCTGGCGCATGCTCAAGTGGCAGATCGCCAACGGTATCCAGCATGTGCGCAGTCATGTGGACGTTTCCGATCCCACCCTGACGGCGCTTAAGGCCATGTTGGAAGTTCGCAGCGAGGTGGCGCCATGGGTCGATTTACAACTGGTCGCGTTCCCCCAGGAAGGTATTTTGTCCTATCCCGACGGTGAAGCCCTGCTAGAGGAAGCATTGCGCTTGGGCGCCGATGTGGTGGGCGCGATACCGCATTTTGAGTTTACCCGTGAGTACGGTGTGGAATCCCTGCATAAGGCATTTGCCCTGGCAGTGAAGTACCAACGGCTGGTGGATGTGCACTGCGATGAAATTGATGATGAGCAATCACGGTTTGTGGAAACCGTCGCTGCACTGGCCCACCGCGAAGGCATGGGCGCGCGGGTGACCGCCAGCCATACCACCGCCATGCACTCGTATAACGGCGCTTACACTGCCCGTCTGTTCCGCTTGTTGCAGCTTTCCGGCATCAATTTTGTGGCTAATCCCCTGGTCAATATCCACCTACAGGGCCGCTTTGATGATTATCCGAAACGGCGTGGAGTGACGCGAGTCAAAGAGCTGATGGCGGCGGGTATCAATGTCTGTTTTGGCCATGACGACGTCTTCGACCCTTGGTACCCCTTAGGCACCGGCAATATGTTACAGGTGCTGCACATGGGGCTGCATGTGTGCCAGCTGATGGGCTACGAGCAAATCAACCAAGGTCTGAACCTGATTACCACCAACGGGGCCAAAACCATGCATCTGATCGACTATGGCATTGCCGTGGGGAACCACGCCAATTTGCTGATCCTACCGGCGGAAAATGGCTTTGATGCCGTAAGGAGACAGACCCCGCCACGGTATGTGATTCGCCATGGCCGGGTGATCGCCGAGACCCAACCGGCGCAAGCAACGCTGTTTTTGGATCAGCCGGAAAACGTCGATTTTCGCCATTAACCCTCGCCAGGATGCTCGCGTAACTGCTGTTTGATGGTCTCGCCGATAGTCTTCACTGCGGCTTCCATCTTGTCGGTGAGCTTGGCGGCGAAACTCAGTCGCAGGCAGTGGCGGTATTTACCGGACGCGGAAAATACCGGCCCGACGGCAATTTGTATCAATAGGTTCTCCAACTGCCGACTCAGCCGCAGTGAGTCGAAATGCTCCGGCAGTTCGATCCAGATCAAAAAGCCACCCTGTGGTCGGCTGACCCGGGTTTCCAGCGGAAAGTAGGTTTTAATCCAGTCGGTCATGATCTCGCAGTTAAGCTGGTAACGGGCACGCATCCGTCGTAGGTGCTTGAGATAATACCCACCCCGGACGAACTCGGCCACCGCGAGCTGCGGCTGCAGCGCGGTAGCGCCAGTGTTGATATATTTCATATGAATGGCTTTTTCCATATAACGCCCGGGCACCATCCAACCGACCCGCAGCCCTGGGGCCAGTGTTTTGGAAAACGAACTGCACAACAGCACGCGGCCATCCTCATCAAAGGATTTGATAGTATGCGGCCGTGGGTAGTGATAGGCCAAGTCGCCATAGACATCATCTTCGATAATGGGCGTGTCGTAGCGCTGCGCCAAGGACAACAATGCCTGTTTATGCGAGTCGGGCATAATATAACCCAGCGGATTATTACAATTTGGTGTGACTTGAATCGCCTTAATCGGCCACTGTTCCAGCGCCAGCGCCAACGCGTCCAGGCTGATGCCGGTCACCGGGTCGGTGGGTATCTCCAACGCCTTAATACTAAAAGCTTTCATAGCCTGAGTCACCCCGTGAAAACTGGGTGAATCTACCGCCACGATATCCCCCGGTTGACACAAGGCATGCAGCGCAATGGACAGTGCCTCATGGCACCCGGTAGTGATCAAAATATCATCGGCTGACAATAGACTGCCGCTGTCGACCATCAGGCGGGCTATTTGCTCGCGTAACACGCGCGCGCCGGAAATATCGCCGTAGTTCATACCGCGTAAATCCGGATGCAGGGCCGTACGACTGAGCCACTTCATCAACGGCTTGAGTGTCGGGGATGAAATATCCGGCATTCCCGGTCCCAAATGCACCATCCCATCCGACGGGTCTGAACGCAGTAGCTTGAGCACCAAACCCCACTGGGATATCTCCACCGGCCGCTGGGCCGGTCGGCACATAGCTGGCAACGCAGCCAGTTCATGTTTTTGGCTGACAAAATAGCCTGATTTTGGCCGCGCTTCGACCAGCCGTCGATCCTCCAGCACCCGATAGGCTTGCTGTACCGTACTGATGCTCACCTCATGCTCCAGACTCAGTGCCCGCACTGACGGCAATCTCTGCCCACCGGTATATAAGCCTTGTTCTATGCGTTCGCCGATGATGCCGGCCAAATTATCGTAGCGCGTCATGGAAACCTCATACAGATACTATTTATTATGAAAGTAGCAATACAGATTGAGGCGAATAATAGCATGACAGCAGGTTAAATCACGCTTTGTATGGTGAAAAAACCGTGTTTCTGAATCTGTACGGCACGTGACGCCTATCGCATGATAAAGCGGTCACTTTGAGAGAGGAGCAAACATGATGAACAACCCAACCAACATCCAAACGCCACTGACATCGAGTCTTGCCCCCGATCCGGCGTTGAGGCCAAAAAACCGGTTGCAGGCATGGTACTTACATCTGAAAAAAAGTTATTTACGGCGCAGCAACCGGCGGATCCTGCTGGCACTCAGTGACGATCAACTTAAAGATATCGGGATCTCGCGCAGTGACATCATGAGCAGTGATAACCCTTGGTGACTCGATTGCGCGTTTATGGCCTAGCTGACATCGTGCTATTGGGTATTTCTCTAGGCAATGCGTTTTACGCCGCGTCTTGGCCGCCGGTATAAGGCAACCTTCGCCAAGATACGCGGCGGTGTGGGTTTAATCGCCCGATGGCCGGGACAGGGTCGATATTGTTTTATCCGCTGCGGGTTCGCTCGCCGTATGCCCATGCATGCGGTGACGGGTGACCCATCCCAGCAACAGGCATAGGATAAATACCGCCAGATAAAGTAGGTTGGAAGTACTCAAGGCAGCCTTAACGCCGAAATGGGCCACAATAGGGCCCGTGACGACAAACGTCAGCATGGTGCCGACGGTACCGCAGGTCAGAATAAAGTTAACCAGCTTTGGCGAGGTCACTCGGGTTTGCTGTGAGCCGAGGGTGATAAGCGTGGTATAGATAGCGCTGGAGATAAAACCCAGCCCGAAGAGATAATAATGCAGGTACTCGCCCTGCTCCGCGGCGATAAACAGATACATGATGACCATCGACAGGCCGGCTAAAATGGTAACCACGCGCTGCAGATCCACAAAACGCAGCAAGGCGCTGAAAACCCACATCCCTACCATATACGCGGTCCAAAAGTTGCCCACCAGGCTTCCGGCTTCCTCAATACCCATGCCGAAATTTTTAGTGGCATATTCCGGTACCCAAGAGATAAAACCTAACTGTCCCAGGATATAACACAGTGCGGCGAGGGAGATAAGCAGCACGCCGATACCCCACTTCTCTTTTTGGGGCGTCACCGCCGTACGCTCTTGGGGGGGCTGCTTGCTGCCCAATACCGGGAAATCTGAAAATAACGTCAACACAAAAATGGCGACATACAGGCTGCCGATAGCGGCATAAACCCAGTACCAGGGAATATGGTGCGCCAGGAATACCCCGGCGAGAATCGGAAACAACGCGCCGGCCATACTGAAAAATGAGTCGGTAAAGAGCAACCGCGACCCACGTTGCCGGCCCGTATAAAGATAGGTAATTAAATAGGTGCCAATGGACATGGTAATACCGCTTACCACCCCCAGGATGAACATTGATAACGAGAACACAGTGAGGTTTTGACCGCTCATTAATCCTAAAACGGCCAAAATCATCAATACAAAACCAAATATCAGCTGTTTCTTAAGTGCGATGATTTCCATCAGCCAGGCATTGAGGAAGATCGACAATAAAATGCCTGAGTTCAAAAAGGTAAAGGTGGCGCTCATGGCTGAAATCGGCACCTTGAAATACTCAGCGATGTTGCCTAATACTACCCCGGTAACAATGACCAGCGCGCCGGTCAATCCATAAGAAAAAAAACTAATCCATGTTAGTCTCAGTCGATTGATGTTATTCATAAAAGGCCTGTATTCATCTATTTGCTGACCGGTGTGGCGCCGGACCGCAAAACGGTTGCGTTGGGGGTCTCAATTAGCGTCAAATACTATCATGACAATTTATACGATGGGTATCTAACTTGCTCATTGATAATATTTCGCTGTTTTTTGCAATTCAGGATAGGTCGCCAGGGGAGTCGGGGTGATATACCCATTATGACGCTGTTACGTAAAAAAGAGTAAATGGGTAGCGTTAGCGCCGCCCGCTCTTTAGAATCTAAGCACTTCCTATTGCCCATGTAATAAAAAGGAAACCTCATGCTGAAACGAAACCTGGCCGCCGCACTGTTATTCTCCTTGGCGACCATTTCTTCATCCGTCCTTGCCGCTCAGCAGGATATGCGTGTGCTGCTTCACACTTCCGCTGGCAACATCGAATTGGAATTGGATAAGCAGAAAGCGCCGATAGCGGTGAATAATTTTGTCGCTTACGTCAACAGCGGTTTTTACAATAACACCATCTTTCATCGAGTCATTCCCGGTTTTATGATTCAGGGGGGTGGCTTTAATCAAGATTTGACGCAGAAATCCACCCAGGCGCCGATTAAAAACGAGGCGGATAACGGACTGCGCAACCTGCGCGGCACCGTGGCTATGGCACGTACCTCTGAAAAGGACAGTGCTACCAGCCAGTTCTTTATCAACATTGCCGATAATGCGTTTCTGGACCACGGCCAGCGTGATTTTGGCTATGCAGTATTCGGTAAAGTGATCAAAGGCATGGATGTTGCCGATAAAATCGCGCAGGTTCCAACGAAAAACGTTGGGCCGTATCAAAATGTTCCGATAAAACCCATTAAAATCCTGTCGGCAGTGGTCCTGCCGTAGCGAAATATGCTGGAGCTCCGCGCCCATGCTGCTGATCATTGATAATTACGATTCGTTTACCTATAACCTGTACCAATATTTTTGCGAGCTTGGCGCACAGGTTGAGGTGTGGCGCCACGATCAGCTACGCATTGCCGATATCGAACGCATGGCGCCCGAGCGCCTGGTGATCTCTCCTGGGCCCGGCACGCCGGACGACGCGGGCATATCACTGGCTGCTATCAGGCACTTCGCCGGGGTCATCCCGATTCTCGGTGTTTGCCTGGGACATCAGGCCATCGCACAGGCCTTTGGTGGCAAAATTGTGCGCGCCCGGCAGGTCATGCACGGTAAAACCTCGGTTATCCGCCACGATGGTCGCGGGGTGTTTCACACCTTGGTATGTCCATTGACGGTAACGCGTTATCATTCTCTGGTGGTTGCCCCGGACAGCTTGCCAGCGTGTCTTGACGTCACCGCCTGGAGTCAGCAAGCAGGACACCCGGATGAAATCATGGGGATCCGCCATCGAACCTTGCCGCTCGAAGGTGTACAGTTTCATCCAGAAAGCATTCTTAGCGAGCAAGGGCACCTACTGCTGGAAAACTTTCTTAACCACGCTGCTTTAGCGACCGACGCCACGGAATACTGAGGAACGTCTGCCGCTAAGGTTCAATGCGTCATCGGATAATTTTTTAGGTAATCAGCAATAAAACATTGCAGAAAAATGATTTTTTATTCATATTTTATGATTATAATTTCATTAATCCTTTTGTGACGAACCGGGTAAAAAGCTTATGAAAAAAGATGATAGCGCAGTGACACGGGAAACTTTCGATCGGGTTATTCTGCCTGTTTATGCGCCGGCACAGTTTATTCCCGTAAAAGGGAAAGGCAGCCGGGTATGGGATCAGGATGGCAAGGAGTATGTAGATTTCTCCGGCGGCATCGCGGTAACCGCACTTGGCCACTGCCATCCTGCACTGGTTGCAGCACTAAAACAACAGGGTGAGACGCTGTGGCATACCAGCAATGTTTTCACCAACGAACCGTCGCTGCGCCTGGCCAGTAAATTGATTGATGCGACCTTCGCTGATCGGGTGTTTTTTGCCAACTCGGGTGGTGAGGCGAATGAAGCGGCATTCAAATTGGCTCGCCATTATGCTGTCACCCGTCACAGTCCCTACAAAACGAAAATTATTGCGTTTCATAATGCGTTTCATGGCCGCACGCTATTTACCGTCTCGGTGGGCGGACAGCCTAAATATTCCGATGGTTTTGGGCCAAAACCGGCGGATATCGTCCACGTACCGTTCAACGATTTGGCTGCGGTAAAAGCCGTGATGGATGATCATACTTGCGCGATTGTCGTCGAACCTATTCAGGGTGAAGGGGGCATTATGCCTGCCACACCAGAGTTCCTGCAGGGATTGCGTGATCTGTGCGATGAATACCAGGCGCTGTTGGTCATGGATGAAGTACAGTGTGGCATGGGGCGCACCGGCAAGTTATTTACCTATATGCACTACGGCGTGTTGCCCGATATCCTGACCACGGCAAAAGCCTTGGGTGGCGGGTTTCCCATCAGCGCCATGCTGACCACCGAAGATATTGCTTCGGTGATGACGGTAGGTACCCATGGCACCACCTACGGGGGTAACCCACTGGCCTGTGCGGTGGCGGAAGCCGCCTTGGATGTGATTAATACGCCGGCAGTGCTGGCGGGCATCAATGAACGACACGACCGCTTTATCAGCGCCCTGGAGAAGATAAACCAAAAATACCATCTGTTTGAGGACGTCCGTGGTATGGGCTTGCTATTGGGCGCCGCGTTACAGCCCCAGTACCATGGGCGCGCGCGCGAATTCCTGCATGCCAGTGCGGCTGAAGGTGTGATGCTGCTGGTCGCCGGTCCGGACGTGATGCGTTTTGCGCCATCGCTGGTGGTGGGGTTCGACGATATTGAACTGGGCATGGCGCGCTTTGAAAAAGCCGTGGCCAAGGTTGTCGGCGCTGATGACTAAGCGGTGCGCCGGGTGTTCGTTATTCCCGGCGTTCTTTTAACCGGCGCGACAACGTATTCGCTAACGACGAGCTCACGAAAAAAAAGCGTGGCGCAAGGCACCACGCCCGTTTTATGACACTATCAGCGCGTACCGTAAACGACAATAGTTTTCCCGTGCGCGGAGATGAGGTTTTGATCTTCCAACATTTTCAGAATACGTCCTACCGTTTCACGCGAGCAGCCGACGATCTGGCCTATTTCCTGACGGGTAATCTTGATTTGCATACCGTCGGGATGGGTCATGGCATCGGGTTGCTTCGCCAGATTCAACAGGGTTTGGGCAATTCGCCCGGTAACGTCCAAAAATGCCAAGTTACCCACTTTTTCGGAGGTGACTTGTAAACGATTGGCCATTTGTGCGGACAAACGCATCAATATATCCGGATTCACCTGGATCAACTGGCGAAATTTCTTATATGAAATCTCGGCCACTTCACAGGCGGTTTTCGCCCGTACCCAGGCACTACGTTCTTGACCTTCCTCGAATAAGCCTAGTTCACCAATGAAATCCCCCTGGTTAAGATAGGAGAGGATCATCTCTTTGCCTTCTTCATCCTTAATCAGCACCGCGACGGCACCTTTAACGATGTAATAAAGCGTTTCTGCTTTTTCGCCCTGATGTATAAGCGTACTCTTCGATGGATACTTATGAATATGGCAATGTGACAGGAACCATTCGAGAGTAGGGTCTGTTTGCGGTTTGCCAAGAACCATTCGTTGTTATCCTCTTTTGTCATCGCTGTCCTGATGAAGGACAGCGTATTCCCTATTACGACGCTGTGCTATTTCTCTTACTCCGCAGTAAACGGAGCGACGTAAGGGAACATATTAGGGTCTGGTTTTAGTGATGTTCTGATCGGACTCTTGCCCTTTCATTATCAATGAGCCGATCCAACCTTGTTTTTAACATAGGTTTGATGCAGTGTCTTCTGTTGTCTTGCATCAGCATGATGTATGTTCGCTAACATTGCCACTTTTCAGACAAATATGTAGTCTGGTGTAACGCTTTTCATCTGGAGTCATCTCATGCAAGCACGGGTAAAGTGGGTCGAGGGATTGTCATTTATGGGTGAGTCCGCCTCGGGCCATCAGGTTTTAATGGATGGCAATGCCGGAGAAAAGGCGCCGAGTCCTATGGAAATGGTATTAATGTCGGTTGGTGGGTGCAGTGCGATAGATGTGGTATCGATTTTACAAAAAGGGCGGCAGGATGTACGTGACTGTGAAGTGAAACTGACGTCTGAACGTCGTGACGAGGCGCCGCGTATATTTACCTATATCAATCTACATTTCATCGTAACCGGCAGCGATCTTAGCGACAAATCAGTCGAAAGGGCGGTAGCGCTTTCAGCGGAAAAATACTGTTCTGTGTCGCTGATGCTGGGCCAGTCGGTGCGAATGACCCATAGTTTTGAAGTGCGCGGCGAGACGCTTGTCCCCCACGCTTAGGAAACGTCGCCATACGTTGACATGCGTTGAGATAGTGACGCCAAGACCGTCGCAACGCTACCCACAGATCACAAGGCAGGCTATGTCCATGCCAACCCCCCTTGGCGGATAAGGTGTGGCACCAAGGTGCCGCGTCTTATTGAATCTGTTTTCCTTCCAGCAATTGTTGCACCAGCGGTCCCATGATCAATTCCATGGCCAGGCCCATTTTTCCGCCGGGTACCACCAAGGTATTAATATTGGAAATAAACGACCCCTGCAACATGGCCAACAGATAGGGTAAATCGATATTCTTTAAGCTGCGAAAATGAATGACAACAAAACTTTCATCCAGTGAGGGGATCGCCTTGGCGGCAAACGGATTGGACGTATCTACCGTGGGTACCCGCTGAAAGTTGATATGGGTACGGGAGAATTGTGGGGTAATGTAATTAATATAATCCTCCATGGAACGCACTACGGAATCCATTACCGCCTCACGGGAATGGCCGCGCTCCCCGGTATCCCGCACCAGTTTCTGGATCCATTCCAAATTGACGATGGGAACCACACCCACCAACAAATCTACATGCTGTGCAACATCCTGATGATCGGTGACCACGCCGCCATGTAGACCCTCATAGAACAAGACGTCGGTGGATTCGGGTAAGGGTTGCCAAGGCGTAAAGGTGCCGGGATTTTGATTAAAAGGCACGGCTTCGTCATAAGTGTGCAAATACTTGCGCGACTCTCCTTGGCCGGTCAGTCCATAGCGCTCAAAGGTATGTGCCAATAAGCTAAAATCGTTGGCCTCTGGACCGAAATAGCTGATATGACGCCCCAAATCCCGGGCTTTACGGATCGCCAGATCCATCTCCGGCCGGGTAAAATGGTGAAAACTATCGCCCTCCAACTCTGCGGCGTGAATAGTGAGCTGCTGAAATATTTTCCGGAAAGCCACACTGGTGGTGGTGGTTCCGGCTCCACTGGAGCCGGTGACGGCAATAATTGGATGCTGTGTTGACATGATAATCCTGCGCTGGATGAAAAGGCTGCGTGATTAACAAACACCGAGCTATCAAGCTCATGATAATTGTTATCATGTTTCACTGTGACGTGCCAGCCCGTTACTGCTCTTTGGACGGTGTCTGCGACTGGGCGTTAAACTGGCTGCGTGGCATGATATTAATATTTTCATGGAGTTCCGACCAGACGACCACCGCTTCTCCACGTTCTAGTTGGCGTTTTACATCGTCGACTTTCTGCGCCAACGTTTTTTCCTGTTCGCCATAATCGGTCCCTTCGCGTAATACGAAAGATTCAATCAGGTTATACAGCGTTTCAGGATCTATTTGTTGCCATGGAATAATCATGTAATTATGTCCCGAATTACCCGTTATCGTTCATGATTATATACCCGTCACGCTTCCCGTGGTTTGAGCGCTATTGGGTATCGCGTGATCGGTAATGCTATTTAGGGAGCCACTGAAACGTGGAAACGAGTCTTTTTCTATCTATGCTCGGGTTTTTATGGGTTGCCGCGATTACCCCAGGACCGAACAATATGCTGCTTACCGCCTCTGGCGCAAATTTCGGCTTTTGGCGTTCCGCACCGCTTATGTTGGGCATTATGCTGGGGATGCAATGCATTTTGCTGCTGGTCGCCTTCGGCGTTGGCAGCCTGATTATGCTTTATCCAGCCCTTCATTTCATACTAAAAGTCGCCGGCAGCGTTTATCTGCTTTGGTTATCCTGGAAGATTGCTACCGCGGCGTATGAAAAACTGGAAGCGGGTAATGCACCCATCAGACCCATCCCGTTTTACCAAGGCGGGCTGTTACAGTTTCTTAATCCCAAGGCCTGGCTGATGGCCTTGGGTGCGGTGGCGAGTTTCAGCCTGAGCGGCAATGCCTATATTACCTCAGTAGGCGCCATCAGCATCGGCATCATCACCGTAAATGTTCTCTCAGGCGTGATCTGGTTGGGTTTTGGTACGTTTATTGGCCGTTTGCTGCGCAGCAAACGCGCCTGGACGGCGTTTAACATCGCCATGGGTTTGTTGACTGCGGCCTGTGTGCTGCTCATCTGGCGTTGACTACCCCAGATAGCCCGGTTATTCCTGTGCGAATTCACGGGTCAGGGTTTCCAATTGCTCTTGCGCATCCAGCCAGGCAGTTTCCGCCTCCTCTAACTGCGACTTAACCTTGGCCTGCCGCTGCAGGCACAAGGTAAGATCTGCCTTACGGCTGTTATCATAGAGTGACGAATCCGCCAGATCGTTCTCAATGCTTGCCAGGTCGGCTGCCAGCGTCTCCATCTGCTGTTCATAACGGGTGATGTCTTTGCGCAGTGGCTGGGTTTGGTTACGAAAATCTGCTTCGCGCCGTTTTTGATCCTTGCGGTTCTGGGCATTATTGGTGGTTGCTGCGCTATTTTCTGTCTCGTCCACGTCCTGCGAGGTTTGGCGCTGCTGCTCAATTAACCACTGTTGGTAATCTTCCACATCGCCATCGAACGACTCCACCCGACCGTCATGCACCAGGTAAAACTCATCAGTGGTCGAACGTAACAAGTGCCGGTCATGGGACACCACGACCAGCGCGCCGTCAAAATCGATAAGCGCTTCGGTCAGCGCCTGGCGCATATCCAAATCCAGATGGTTGGTCGGTTCATCGAGCAGCAGGAGATTAGGGCGTTGCCAGACCACCAACGCCAAAACCAACCGGGCTTTTTCCCCACCGGAAAAACGGGCAGTCGGGTCGGTAACCTTGTCGCCGCGAAAACCAAATCCGCCCAGGTAGTCGCGTAGCGCTTGCTCTGTTTCCTGAGGTGCCAAACGGGTCATATGTCGCAGCGGCGATTCATCGGCACGCAGAAACTCGAGCTGATGCTGGGCAAAATAGCCCAATTTAATGCCTTTCGCCAGGCTGACTTTGCCGGACTGGGGCTCGAGGGTCCCGGCCAGAAGTTTGATCAACGTGGATTTGCCGGCGCCGTTGCGGCCCAGCAGCCCGATGCGTGAGCCGGGTACTAAATTGAGCTTAATGGAGTTAAGTATGGTGTGCTCACCGTAACCGGCGCTGACTTTTTCCATGCTCAGCAGCGGAGTGGGCAGACTCTCCGGCGTGCGGAATTTGAATTGGAATGGGTTATCCACATGCGCCGGTGCTATCAGTTCCATCCGCTCAAGCATTTTAATCCGGCTTTGCGCTTGCTTGGCTTTGGTGGCTTGGGCACGAAAACGGTCGATATAATGTTGAAGATGAGCGACCTTTTCCTGCTGATGTTGGTAAAGCGACTGCTGTTGTGCCAGTTTGGTGACCCGCTGCAACTCGAAGGAAGAGTAGTTGCCGGTATATTCGTTCAACGTCTGTTGTTCAATGTGCAGGATCTTGTTGATGATAGGGTCGAGAAAATCCCGGTCATGAGAAATTAACAGCAGTGTACCACTGTAGTTTTTCAGCCACTTCTCCAACCACATCACCGCATCCAGATCCAAATGGTTGGTCGGCTCATCAAGCAACAACAAATCAGAGCGGCAAATCAGTGCCTGCGCCAGGTTCAGGCGCATACGCCAGCCGCCGGAAAAATCGCGCACTGCCTGTTGTAACTGCTCCTGGCTAAAACCTAAGCCATGCAACAGGCTCGCCGCACGCGGCCGGATGGTCCAGGCTTGAATCACATCCAATTTTCCATGCACCGTGGCAATGGCATGGCCGTCATTTTTTTCGTTCGCGGCCTGCAGTTCGGCTTCTAACTGACGATATTCTCTATCACCGTCGATAACATATTCCAATGCTGGCACATCCAGGGCGGGGGTTTCCTGGTTTACCCAGGCCATGGACCAGTTGGCGGGGAAAGTGACATTACCGGCATCGGCGCTAATCTCATGTTTCAACAACGCCAACAGTGTTGATTTGCCGCAGCCGTTCTTACCGACCAGTCCGACCTTTTGCCCCGGATTGACCGTGGCGGTTGCGTTATCCAACAATACCTGGGTACCGCGACGAATTTGCAGTGAGGAAAAGACAATCATAAAGCGCCATAGTTTAAGAGTATGTTAAATTGACATTACTGAATGCTATCCAGGGTAATGGATCCTGGTTTCTGACTTTGCGAAGTATGGTAGCGGAAAACCCGCTCCCTGACGACGCTTTGGAGGGGAATTGATCGCACCGCCGCCCAAAGTTTTGTTGTTGTATGCCCATCCTGAATCGCAGGATTCCGTGGCTAACCGCGTGTTGTTGCAGGCGGTTAAGCCTCTGGAACATGTCACCGTACATGATCTTTACGCGATTTATCCGGATTTTTTCATCGATATTCACCACGAGCAACAATTATTGCGTGAACATCAGGTCATTGTGTTCCAACACCCTCTCTATACCTATAGCTGTCCGGCGTTACTCAAGGAGTGGCTTGATCGGGTGTTGGCGCGCGGGTTTGCCAGCGGAACAGGAGGAGACGCGCTGGTGGGTAAATATTGGCGCTCAATCATCACCACCGGCGAGGCGGAAGGTGCTTATCAAAAACGAGGGTATAACCGTTATAGTATGGATGACATTTTGCGCCCGTTTGAGTTAACCGCCACCATGTGCCGCATGAAGTGGGTCGCGCCGAAGGTGATTTATTGGGCGCGGCGGCAGAACCCGGAGGTCCTCGCACGCCATGCGGGTGAATATGTTCAGTGGCTTAACGCGCCGTTAACACCAAGAGGATAACGTAGTGGGTAGTAGTCCGTCATTTTTAACTGCCGTGGTGTTATTTTTATTTGCCGCCGTGGTGGCGGTGCCCATCGCAAAACGCTTGGGTATCGGCGCGGTGATCGGCTATCTGGCCGCCGGCATCGCCATTGGTCCATGGGGCTTGGGCATTATCCGTGATGTGGATGAAATCCTGCATTTCTCCGAATTGGGCGTGGTGTTTCTGATGTTTATCATCGGACTGGAGCTCAATCCCGCTAAATTATGGGCGCTACGACGCTCTATTTTCGGTGTCGGCGCCGCCCAGTTGGTGATTACTGCGGTGTTGCTGGGCGCCGTGCTTTATTTTACCCATGCCTCGTGGCAATCGGCGCTTATTGGCGGCATCGGTCTTGCCATGTCGTCCACCGCCATTGCCTTACAACTGATGCGTGACAAAGGGATGAATCGCAACGAAGGCGGGCAACTGGGCTTTTCCGTGCTGTTATTCCAGGATATGGCGGTTATCCCTGCGCTCGCGTTGATTCCCATACTGGCAGGCGGCGGCGAGCACAGCGACTGGATGAAAATTGGCATGAAAGTGGCTGCGTTTTTCATCATGTTGGTCGGCGGGCGTTATCTGCTAAGACCGCTGTTTCGCTACATCGCCATGGCCAATGTGCGTGAAGTTTTTACTGCCGCGGCATTATTACTGGTACTCGGCTCGGCGTTGTTTATGGATTTACTGGGTTTATCCATGGCGCTTGGCACCTTTATCGCCGGCGTGCTATTGGCGGAGAGCGAATATCGCCATGAACTGGAAATAGCTATTGAACCGTTTAAAGGCCTGCTGCTGGGGCTGTTTTTTATCTCGGTAGGGATGGCCCTCAATCTTGGTATCCTCTATATCCATTTGCTGACGGTGCTGGCTGGACTGGTGGTGTTGGTGCTGATTAAAGGAACCGTATTATATTTATTGGCGCGGATATTTGGTCTGCGCCGTTCGGTGCGTCTGCAGTTTTCCGGGGTCCTCAGCCAGGGCGGTGAATTCGCCTTTGTGTTATTTTCCGCAGCGGCAAGTCAGAAAGTTCTCTCTTCCGATCAATTGGCGTTGCTGTTGGTGACGGTCACGTTATCCATGATCACCACGCCGTTTTTGATGCAACTGATCGATAAGATCCTGATCCGGCGCTATAACGCCCAGGACGATCAAGATGAAACGCCTTTTGTCGATGATGACGAACCACAGGTGATTATTGTGGGTTTTGGCCGTTTCGGCCAGGTCGTCGGACGACTATTAATGGCGAATAAAATGCGCATTACCGTGCTTGAACGAGATATTAGCTCGGTAAGCCTGATGCGCAGCTACGGTTATAAAGTCTATTACGGTGACGCCACTGAGCTTGAGCTGCTGCGTGCCGCCGGAGCGGAAAAAGCCAAAGCCATTGTGGTGACCGCCAATAGCCCGGAAGATAACATGGCCATCGTGCATCTTTGTCAGCAACACTTCCCCCATCTAAAAATTCTGGCTCGGGCACGGGGGCGAGTCGAGGCTCATGAGCTGTTGCTGGCCGGCGTCACTTTATTTTCCCGAGAAACCTTCTCCAGCGCGCTCGATTTGGGACGCAAGACCTTGCTGGAATTAGGTATGCACCCACATCAGGCTTATCGTGCCCAACAGCATTTTCGCCGTATCGATACTCGAATGTTGCGCGAGTTAATGCCGCAAACGCAGGGTGACCTGGCGCAAATTTCCCGTGTCAAAGAGGCCCGGCGCGAACTGGAAGATATTTTCCAGCGCGAGATGCAGCGCGAACGCAGGCAATTGAACGGTTGGGAAGATGATGAGCAACAAGGAGATTAAGTTCCATGATGGCAACCCGAAAACGATTTATTGCCGGTGCGATATGCCCGAAGTGTCAAAGTCCGGACACCTTGGCGGTATGGCGTGAAAATGATGTTGATACCGTCGGCTGCGTAAAGTGCGGTTTCACTCAACGCCAAACCGACCAGCCGCTGGCAGATAACAAAAGATCGGACTCGGAAAATATAATCGGTATTTTTCATCCCGATTAGCGTTATTGGCTAACTTTCTTTAAGCTGAGGGATACATGTGGCCAAATTTTAGATAGAATCTGCGCCAATTTGATTTCCAACGGTAGGAGATATCATGAAAGAAGTAAAAGAACCGGCGGTCCAGATAGTAGCCAAAGACCTGGTGGTCAGCCTGGCTTATCAGGTACGGACAGAAGATGGTGTGTTGGTCGATGAGTCTCCGGTGAGCGCGCCGTTGGACTATTTGCATGGTCACGGTTCTCTGATCTCAGGACTGGAGAATGCGCTGACCGGTCGCAAGGTAGGCGAACGTTTTGACCTGCACATTCTGTCTGATGATGCGTATGGTCAACAAGATGACAACCTGATTCAACGTGTCCCGAAAGAAGTCTTTATGGGCGTTGAGGAACTTGAAGTTGGTATGCGTTTCCTGGCTGAAACTGATCAGGGTCCGGTACCGGTGGAAATCACCCTTATCGATGGCGATGAAGTGGTGGTGGACGGCAATCATATGCTGGCCGGTCAGGATCTGAACTTCAATGTCGAAGTGCTGGCCGTTCGCGATGCCACGGCTGAAGAGCTGGAACATGGTCACGTTCATGGTGAACACGATCATGACCACGAAGGTCACGATCATGGTGAAGGGTGCTGCGGCGGCCACGATCACGATCATGGCGAAGGATGTGGCCACGATCATGAGCACAAGCAGAAGAGTGGTAACTGCGATGGCAACGGCGGTTGTGGTTGCCATTAAACCGCGATGGACGCAGGGGCGGGTAATAACGCCCCTTGACTCGCCAATAATCCCTTGGATTGTGGTGGCTAACACCGGTAGTCAGCGCGAGGGGCAATCAGTGACCAACAATCAATAATGAGGTGGTGGCGTTTCTTCTGACTGTGAAGCAACCATTGACGTTTGCTGTGTACGCAATTTTTCGGACAACAAACGCAGTTGCTCTTGCAGACGGCCAATATCCCGCTGATGCACCACAACGGTTTGATTTAGGTCCTCGATCGTGGCCTCCTGGAAAGCCAAACGACTCTCCAACACGTCCAATCGTTGTTCTAGCTGGGATAACACCATGCTACTTTCCTCTACAACGGGTACTGGGGTTAACATTACAATATCGACTATTCTACCGATAAAGGTTGATAAATGCCCGCCAAAACCCGATCAACCTCCGCAGACTCCCATCCTATTTCAATGATATGTGAAAAAAGAAACTTCTTACGGTAAAAAAAGTCTTAGAAAGAGCCAATTCGTCGGTATAGAGATTGTGTTGTGTTTGTGCTCACGGCTATAGTATCGGCTTAACTTAGATATCGAACCTTGGGAAGAGACAACCCAGGCTATGGAGAAATGGATGAAATCACTGTTTAAAGTCACGCTGCTGGCCACCACTATGGCGCTTGCCTTCAATGCAACACAGGTTATGGCCGCAGACGCTGCCGCAACGGCGACCCCCGCCGCCAAAACGACGGCTCCGGTCAACGCCACATCGGACAAATTTAAAAGCAGCGAAGATCAGGCAGCATACGCACTGGGCGCATCTTTAGGCCGTTATATGGATAATTCCCTGAAAGAACAGGAAAAATTAGGTATTAAGCTGGATAAAGACCAACTTATTTCCGGTGTCCAGGACGCGTTCGCCAACAAAAGCAAGCTGACTGATGAAGAGATTGAAGCTACGCTCCAGGGCTTCGAAGCACGAGTTAAACAAGCCGCACAGGGCAAAATGGAACAGGAAGCTAAGGAAAACGCCGAGAAGGGCGATAAATTCCGTGCCGAGTTTGCCAAGCAAAAAGGTGTTAAACATACCCAGAACGGTGTTTTGTACAAAATAGAAAAACCGGGTACCGGTAAAGCGCCGACCAATAGCGATACAGTGGTTGTTAACTACAAGGGTACTTTGGTTGACGGTACGGAATTTGATAATTCCTACAAACGCGGCGAACCGTTGTCGTTCCGCCTCGACGGTGTCATCCCCGGCTGGACTGAAGGGTTAAAAGAGATCCACAAAGGCGGTAAGATTGAGCTAGTGATCCCGCCGGAGCAGGCGTATGGCAAAACTGGCGTGCCAGGAATTCCTGCCAACTCAACGCTGATTTTCGACGTTGAATTGCTGGATATAAAACCGGCGGAAAAACCGGCCGATGATGCCAGCACCTCAGCGGAAAAACCCGCTGGCGCGGCTGAAACCACTAAGTAGCTGTTTCGCGCTTTATAGGGGCGACGCACAGTGGTTGCTTGCCGAAGCATGAGGCGGCGTTCGTTTAGCGGACGCCGCTTTTTTTCCGCGAAGGCGTAAAAATCTGTCCAAACACAAGGACAGTGTTTTAGATGATTTGCTAGAATAGCGACCAAGTCATACAATTTACAGCCGAGTCTGCCAATAGATTCAGTGACAGACTCGCTTTCACGGGTGGTGTCTGCATATGTCTATTTCTCTTCCGACCCCAGAATTCACCGAGCTGGATGTTTTGGATGAACGGCCATTCAGCCCGATAGATCATGAAATATTGTCCTCCTACGAATCTGTGGTGGACGGTCTGGCAATGCTAATCGGTGGGCATTGCGAAATCGTTCTGCATTCTCTGGAAGACCTGAAAAGTTCTGCCGTGCGCATTGCCAACGGCGAACATACCGGCCGTAAAATCGGTTCGCCGATCTCTGATCTTGCTTTGCGCATGCTGCACGATATGGCGGGGGAAGACAGTAGTGTCTCAAAAGCCTATTTCACCCGGGCTAAAAATGGTGTTTTGATGAAATCAGTCACCATTGCCATTCGCAACAGCGAGCAGCGGGTTATTGGTTTGCTCTGCATTAATATCAATCTCGATGTGCCGTTTTCTCAAATTATGCAAACCTTCGTTCCGCCTGAAACCCAGGAAAATGCCACCACGGTCAATTTTGCCTCGTCAGTTGATGATTTAGTGGCGCAAACTCTGGAGTTCACCATCGAAGAGGTCAACGCGGATCGTGGGGTATCCAATAACGCCAAGAACCGTCAGATCGTACTCAATCTCTATGAGAAAGGCATCTTTGACATCAAAGACGCGATTAACCAGGTTGCAGATCGCTTAAATATTTCCAAACATACGGTGTATTTGTATATACGGCAGTTCAAAAGCGGCGATTTTTTGGGACTGGAACGGTGAGTCTGCGGTATTGCCTGATGGTTTCCGGTGCGGCCTATGGCGCGCAGCGCGCCAGCAGCGCTTTACAGTTTGCCGAGGCGCTACTGGCAGCCGGTCATCGCCTTGATAACGTATTTTTCTACCAGGATGGCGTATCCAACGCTAACCGTTATACTTCACCGGCCGGTGATGAGCAGGATATCGTACGCGACTGGCAACGGTTCGGTTTGACCCACGGGGTGGCGCTGGATGTTTGTGTTTCCGCAGCGCTGCGGCGTGGCGTCATTGATAACGACCAAGGTGCCGGGACGGTGGAACGCATCGGTTCCAATCTACAGCCGGGGTTTACGCTCAGCGGTTTGGGTACGCTGGCGCAGGCGCTGCTGGAATGTGATCGGTTCATACAGTTCTAAGGCAAATTTGATGAAACGCATTGCGTTCGTATTTACCCAGGGCCCACATGGCAACGCCGCTGGCCGGGAAGGTCTGGATGCGCTGCTGGCCACCTCCGCGCTCACGGACCAGATTGGCGTTTTTTTTATCGCTGACGGCGTCTTGCTACTGTTACCGGGACAGCAGCCCGAAAAAATACAGGCGCGTAACTTCATTGCCACGTTCGGGGTTTTGCCCATATACGATATTGATCAATATTATATTTGTGCGGAGTCGCTGGTGCAGCGCGGATTAGCTGCGGTGGACAACTGGGTGCTGAATGCTGAAATCCTGCCCGCCGCCGACTGGCGGCAAACCTTGTCCCGTTTCGATACCGTTTTGACTTTCTGAGGCGCCAAGCAAAACCATGCTTCATACTTTCAGTCGTTCCCCTTTCGTCGGCGATTTGGATGCCATGCTACTTACCGTGCGTGCGGGCGACGATCTGCTCTTAATGCAAGATGGCGTCATCGCCGGTCTGACGGGAACGACCGCCCTCCATCAGTTAACCCGCGCGCCGCTGGGCCTGTTCGCTTTGTCGGCTGATATTGATGCCCGCGGACTGGGTGTTCATTTTTCGGACAAAATCACCATTATCGACTATAATGGGTTTGTCTCGCTCACGGTTAAACATGCGCAACAAATGGCTTGGTAGTCGGGTTTGTACCCATTGGTTTTCGGGTTGCGGGCAGGCAGGCAGCAAGACAATCCGGTTCTGCTAACACCGATAAGTGACCCCGGTGAGCGACGGCTGCCAACGCACCTGCAGTTCGAAAGATAGCGGGTATATTGTATATTTCTTGACACCCTCACCTGTCGGCCATAAAATTCTGCGTCCTCGTACTTTGCCTTGCGGCTCAACGAGGCGATTTATTACGTGTTTACGAAGCAAAAACCAGGAGTTTTATCGAATGGCAACAATTAACCAGCTGGTACGCAAGCCACGCACGATGAAGGTTGCTAAAAGCAACGTTCCTGCGCTGGAAGCCTGCCCGCAGAAACGTGGTGTATGTACTCGCGTATATACCACCACCCCGAAAAAACCGAACTCCGCGCTGCGTAAAGTATGCCGTGTTCGTTTGACCAACGGTTTTGAAGTCACCTCCTATATCGGTGGTGAAGGCCATAACCTTCAGGAACACTCCGTGATCCTGATCCGTGGCGGTCGTGTAAAAGATCTGCCAGGTGTGCGTTACCACACCGTTCGCGGTGCACTGGACTGTTCAGGCGTTAAAGACCGTAAGCAAGGCCGCTCTAAGTACGGCGTTAAGAAGCCGAAGTCTTAATGGTTCTCCGTTAAGTAAGGCCAAACATTTTATTATTAATGTCAAAGAACTCATTGAGTTTTGGACAATCCTGAATTAACAACGGAGTTATCACATGCCACGTCGTCGCGTCATTGGTCAACGTAAAATCCTGCCGGATCCTAAGTTCGGATCTGAGCTATTGGCAAAATTTGTCAACATCCTGATGGTAGATGGTAAAAAATCTACTGCAGAAGCAATTGTCTATACCGCGCTGGAGACCCTGGCTCAGCGTTCCGGTAAAGGACATCTGGAAGCTTTTGAATTAGCACTGGACAACGTGCGTCCGACTGTGGAAGTTAAATCACGTCGCGTTGGTGGTTCTACTTATCAGGTGCCAGTAGAAGTTCGTCCGGTCCGTCGTAATGCCCTGGCAATGCGTTGGATCGTTGAAGCTGCTCGTAAACGCGGTGATAAATCTATGGCCCTGCGTCTGGCGAACGAACTTTCCGATGCAGCAGAAAATAAAGGCACTGCTGTTAAGAAACGTGAAGACGTTCACCGTATGGCAGATGCCAATAAGGCGTTCGCCCACTACCGCTGGTAATTACCCCGCAGTAGTTATGCTAACCAAATGGGCGGGTTTAACGGCCCATTCATTTGGGTTAGCTTGAATTGAACGCCCCAGTAATCGAGGATACAAATGGCTCGTATAACACCTATTGCACGCTATCGTAATATCGGTATCAGTGCACACATCGACGCCGGTAAAACCACCACGACCGAACGTATTTTGTTCTATACCGGTGTGAACCATAAAATCGGTGAAGTTCATAACGGCGCGGCCACCATGGACTGGATGGAACAGGAGCAAGAGCGTGGGATTACCATCACCTCCGCGGCGACAACCTGTTTCTGGTCAGGCATGGCGAAACAGTTTGATGCGCATCGCATCAATATCATCGATACCCCGGGACACGTTGACTTCACGATCGAAGTAGAACGTTCCATGCGTGTCCTTGACGGCGCGGTCATGGTTTACTGTGCGGTAGGCGGTGTGCAACCACAGTCCGAAACCGTATGGCGCCAGGCGAATAAATATAAAGTTCCACGCATCGCGTTCGTTAATAAAATGGACCGTATGGGCGCGAACTATCTGCGCGTTGTTGAACAGCTGAAAACGCGTTTGGCCGCTAATCCGGTTCCGATTCAGTTGGCCATTGGCTCAGAAGAAAAATTCACCGGCGTTGTCGATCTGGTGAAGATGAAAGCGATCAACTGGAGCGAAGCCGATCAGGGCGTAACCTTCAATTATGAGGAAATTCCGGCTGAGTTGCTGGAACTGTCTCATAAATGGCATCAGCACATGGTTGAATCCGCAGCAGAAGCTAATGAAGAGCTGATGGATAAATACCTGGGCGGCGAAGAGTTGACCGAAGCAGAAATCAAGCAAGGTCTGCGCCAACGTGTACTGAACAACGAAATCATCCTGGTCACCTGCGGTTCTGCATTCAAGAACAAAGGCGTACAGGCGATGCTGGATGCGGTTATCGAATATCTGCCCGCGCCGACTGACGTTCAGGCCATCAACGGCGTGCTGGAAGACGGTGAAACTCACGCAGAGCGTCACTCTAGCGATGAAGAGCCCTTCTCGGCGCTGGCGTTTAAAATCGCCACCGACCCGTTTGTCGGCAACCTGACCTTCTTCCGGGTTTATTCTGGTGTGGTCAACTCTGGTGATACCGTGCTGAACTCCGTTAAAGACAAACGTGAGCGTTTCGGCCGTATCGTGCAGATGCATGCAAATAAACGTGAAGAAATTGCTGAAGTTCGTGCAGGCGATATCGCTGCAGCGATCGGTTTGAAAGATGTCACCACTGGCGATACTCTTTGCGATCAAAACAAGCCGATCATTTTGGAGCGCATGGAGTTCCCTGAACCGGTTATCTCTGTCGCTGTTGAACCGAAAACCAAAGCTGACCAAGAAAAAATGGGTCTGGCTCTGGGCCGCCTGGCAAAGGAAGATCCGTCTTTCCGCGTCTGGACCGATGAAGAGTCTGGTCAGACTATCATCGCCGGCATGGGTGAGCTGCATCTTGAAATTCTCGTCGACCGTATGCGTCGTGAATTCAATGTTGAAGCTAACGTCGGTAAACCGCAGGTAGCTTACCGCGAAACTATCCGCAACACCGTTGAACAAGAAGGTAAATTTGTTCGTCAGTCCGGTGGTCGCGGTCAGTTCGGCCATATCTGGTTGCGTATTGAACCAATGGAAGCGGGTGGTAAAGGTTACGAATTCCTTAATGAAATCGTCGGTGGTGTGGTTCCTAAGGAATACGTGCCCGCGGTGGATAAAGGTATTCAGGAACAGCTGAAAAGCGGCGTCCTGGCAGGCTATCCGATCGTTGACGTTCGCGTAGCGGCCTTTGATGGTTCTTACCACGAAGTCGACTCCTCGGAAATGGCCTTTAAAATCGCCGGTTCCATGGCGTTTAAAGAAGGCTTCATGAAAGCGAAACCAGTGCTGCTGGAACCTATCATGAAAGTGGAAGTTGAAACGCCTGAAGACTACATGGGTGACGTTATCGGTGACTTGAACCGTCGTCGCGGCATGATCGACGGCATGGAAGACACCGCGACGGGTAAAACAGTTCGTGCGCAGGTTCCCTTGTCTGAAATGTTTGGATATGCTACAGATCTGCGTTCACAGACTCAGGGCCGTGCTTCTTACTCCATGGAGTTCCTGAAGTACAATGAAGCACCGAACAATGTTGCTCAGGCCATTATCGAAGCCCGTAAAGCTAATAAATAAGCTTTAGGGTCTACAATTAATATCCCGTGCTCTCTCCAATGGGGGGGAGCATAAGAGTAAGGAATATAGCCGTGTCTAAAGAAAAGTTTCAACGCACAAAACCGCACGTTAACGTCGGTACCATCGGCCACGTCGACCATGGTAAAACTACCCTGACCGCCGCTATCACCAGCGTTCTGGCTAAAGCT